>CAZPRQ010000007.1:28216-34154 GCA_964589415.1 uncultured Candidatus Saccharibacteria bacterium | reverse complement strand
TTATGGGACGTTTTAGGTAAAGACCTTCCAATGTACGGCAACGAGAAAGGGCAACGTAGAGCTGCCCATGAGCAAAAGTACCGCTGGCAAGGTCAATATACACCTTCTCAAAGGTTTTACCCTGGGCCTTATGAATAGTAACTGCCCATGCCAGCTTAAACGGATACTGTGTGTAAGTGCCGGTTGTGCGGCTGTCTATTTTATCCGTCTTTTTATCAAGCGTAAACTGGAACATTTCCCAGGTGTGGGGCAGGACCGAAACTGTCTCTCCGGTCTCGAGTTCAATAATTATTAAATCGCTTGTCGCCGCAAACTCCTCCGATTCTTCCACTACTAAACCTTCCGTGTCTTTTTGAATATTCACCACTTTACCCATAGTTCCATTTACCCAACGTTTTCGCGCATCATTGTTAAGCATCATTACTTGAGCGCCAATTTTAACTTGTAATTCCAAGTCCGTAGGCAGTTCCCTATTTTCAAAATTTCCGAACGCCTTCCCCTTGTATGTATGAAGCGGCGAAGAAAGCCGCTCCAAAAAAAAATTATTTACCTGCCTTGCGCGTTGGTTGGTAGGCGTCAAATACACCGCCAGTTTTTCAAAAGTAAATCTTACTCCACTGTCCAAGCTTCGGCTATTTAAAATAGTTAAATAATCCTCAGCCACGGTATTATTGCGCACCGCATTTAACACACTTAAAAACATTTGGTCGGTTTGCCTGTATACGGTCTGTAATTGTAAGTAGCGAAACTCCGCGGAGCCAAACGCGCGGGAATCAAAAAAATACGGCGAAGCATAATTTTTTAAAAGTTGTCCATCCCCATCAAAGCCTTTCTCCACCGGTGGAAGCTGGTAGAGATCGCCAATAAACACCATTTGCAACCCGCCAAAAGGCAAATTGGCCGCCGGTCCGTTAAGGCGCAAAAATTTGTCTACGCAGTCCAGTAAATCCGCGCGCACCATGGATATTTCATCTATTACCACCGTATGCAATTTTTGCAAAAGTTTAATTTTAGGCGACCAAGGACTTAACTTTTTCACTTTGGCTAACGTAATATCCGGCCCAAAATTGCAAAAACTGTGAATGGTCTGACCTTCGACATTAAGAGCGGCAACACCCGTAGGCGCGAGCACTACTACATTTTTCTCGGTAGTAAAGCGGAAGTATTTTAAAAGCGTAGATTTACCGGTACCAGCCTCTCCGGTTAAAAACAAATTACCCCCGCTCTTATCCAGTATTTCCAAAACTTCCAAGGCCTCGGGGTTTTGTGAAAAATTTGCTTGTAAAATTTCCGGTTCCGCTTTTTTGCCTTTTTCTCGCCTAAGGCTCAACCCGCCCCGCACTTCGTCCCGCTTATATTTTACTATGTCACCCACCAATTGCTTTAACCGGTTACCCAACAACCCCGCTTTTACCCCACCCAGGAGTTCCCCTACGCGCTTAACAAATCCAACATATGTTTCCGTCCGGTTTTCCACATAGGTTTTATATTCATTTTTTAAAAATTCATTTTTTTCTTCCGGAATGGCTTCTAAGGTTCTGGCATCCAACTCTTTTTGCCGGTATTCATCGCGGCCATAATCCCAACCCGGAACATCGTTAAAATGCATGGCCAGCCGCGCTTTTAATCCTCCCGGCGCTCTGCCAAATTCCCTTACCAATCTATCTATAAACTCATTAAACTGTCCATCATTAGAAAAATTTTCAGCATTATAAAAACGTTTTAATTTATCATCCTCCTCCGGTTTCCATTTTTTTCCAATATTGGAATATTTTGTCCTTAATTCAACAATACTGCTTGAATGTTTTTTTATTTGTCCTACATGCATGCTAAAATTTTTTAAATTATTTCGCGCTGTTTCGGGCTAAAACCAAGGCGGCGAGAGCCGCGGTTTCAGCCCTAAGTAAAATTGGCCCCAAACTAATAACCTGGCTATTTGAAAGTGACTTGAATTTCTCAAGCTCAGGCAGACTCCACCCACCTTCCGGGCCGACAACTACACCTATATTTTTAACCGTCTCTATATGGGATGGGTTAAATTTTACACCACTTTTATCTAATACCAGAACAATGTCCAATACCTTTAGTTGAAAAAATAACTCCTGCATTGTGGCGGCAATAAACAAAACCGGCGGCCTGACCCGCTCGCTTTGCTTAGCCGACTCCCACAAAATTTTCTGGTATCTCTTGGCTTTTAACGCCTGCCTTTCCAAGCTTAGCTTGGCAGCAACATGGTCGGGATAAAAAAGAACAATGGCATTGGCGCCAAGTTCCGTACTTTTTTGTAAAATAAAATCCAAAGCTTTTTCCGAAACCAAGGACTGGAATAACGTAACATGTGGTACCGGCTCTTCGGGCACAACTAACTGCTGTAAACTTTTTAATCGTAAAGTTTTTGTTCCTACTTTTACCACCTCGCAAACATACCTCACGCCGTTAGGATCTTGAATTTTTACCTGCTCCCCTACCTGTACCCTATGTGAAAGTTTTAAATGAAAGGCTTCTTCCCCCTCCAGTTCAAACTCGCTATTTTTAAGTATTGGTTCTGAGGCTAAAAAATACGGCATACTATGCTTCAATAATTATCTCCTTAACCAAACGCTCTGCCAGCAAGCTATTTATAGCACCACAAATTGCGTCAGACATACAACCTATATCTTTAGCTGACTGCTTTGACAGACAAGCGACTGTAAGCAAGCCATCCTCAAAACGTATGGCTTGACTTACCAGACAACTATTTTTCACAAACGCTTCCGCGGCTTTTGGCCACGCTTGTAATACTTTATATTTTTCGAAGTGTGCCTGCATTCCATGCTGCATAGCAGAATTTGGAAGAATTGAATGTATGCTATTCATATTTGTTTCTGACAATCTAATATTTTAAATGTCATTTTTTACTCACCACGGTCTTCTTCAACCACGGCAGGAGTAAGTGTAATATGCTGTGCGGGCATTTCCAGAGGGTGAGTAGTGGTAATAAATGTCTGAAATTTTCCTTGCAAGTACTTAAGTAAAAACATGCGACGTGTCTCATCCAACTCCGAAAGTACGTCATCCAGTAAGAGAACGGGCTTATCTCCTTCCTGACTTAAATATTCCAGTTCCAATATCTTAAGGGCCAGAACCTGCCCCCTTAATTCACCACGTGAAGAAAATGGGGAAAGAAATAAACCATCACTTTTTAAAAAGAAATCGTCTCTATGGGGTCCTGCCAAACAGGCTCCGGAAGCAATTTCTTTTTGCTGGTAATTCTGCAGTTTTTGCTCCAAAGCATTTTGTATATCTAATTGAGATTCGCCGGTTAAAGTTTCGTAAGAGACTTCTATTGGCCTATGAAACCCGGAAATCGCGGAATAGACTTCTGCGATGTTTTGATTTAAATAATTAATAAATGCTTTTCGCTCAAAAATAATCTTACTACCTACCTCCACTAACTGCTTATTCCAACTATCAAGGGTGGTTAAAGAACCTTGATTCAAACGAATGTCTTGTAGAAGTCTTGTCTTTTGATAAAGGATTTTTTTATAACTCCCAATTAAATCTAAATATTGCTTGCTTTTTTGAGAAAGCACCATATTCAAATACTTTCTTCGTGAATCAGGAGTTTTACTGAACATGTCAACATCTGTAGGGTCGAATATCACCACTCGCATAAACCCTTGTGCTTCTTTACGTTTTTTCTTAACTCCGTTAATTTGAAAATTGGCGTACACTTTATCGCGCTTGGCTAAAAAAACCTCCAATAAAACATCTTCGTTATTCTTTTCAATCTGTATGCGAATTTCAGCCGAGTCTTGGTCTTTTAAAAAAATATATTCCGTATCATCACGAAACGATTTAAAAAGTGAGGCAAAGTAAATAGACTCCAATAAATTCGTTTTCCCTACGGCATTGGGACCCGAAAGCACCACTACATCGTTGGTAATACTTAAATCCAACTCGGGATAATTTCTAAAGTTTTTTATCTGAATATTTTTAATTCGCATAGGTTTTCTTTCTCCACAAATACACAAATTTTACCAATACCACAAATTACAAAAATAACTATTCTAAGGTTCGTGTGATTTGTGCAATTCGTGAGTTCGTGTACTAATAAATTCTTTCTATGTTCTTCCGTTTAAGTTCCGCGCCTGTCCGCCGTAGCTTTATGCGAAGGCTGGATTATTCCGCGCTTATGTTTTAATTGGCATTACCAAATACACATAATCCTTATTTTCAACGGGCAGTATTAGTGTTGGAGAGGTGTCGTTAACCACTTTAATTAACACACTGTCATCTTCTAAAATACTTAAACAATCCAAAACATATCTGTGGTTTAATATAATTAAACCATTTTCCCCTTTAACTTGAGCCGGTAATTCAGCCGCGCTTTTACCCAAATCCTGGGTCTCAGCAGTAATCTTTAATGTATTTTTTGTATTATCATACTCAAATGTAATACTATTATTACTTTGACTAAAGACTCCCCCTGTTTTTAATGCGTTTACTAAATCGTGTCTATTTATATTTATTACGCTGTTAAAAGTGTTGGGGATTATTTGTTGGTAAGGGGGATACTGACCATCAATAAGCCTGCTAATTATTTGGGTTTGGTTAATTGCAAAGGAAATTTGGGTTTCATTTATAACTATATCAGCTTCCCCATCATAATTCCCAATAACCCTAACTAACTCAGCCACGGTTTTATGGGGAATAATAATATTCTGTTCAAACCCTGCCGGACTTTTTAATTTTAAAATTCTCTCTGCTAACCTATATCTGTCTGTGGCTACGACTTTTAATTCATCTTTTTGCAGAGAAAACAGCATACCCGAAATTTCCGGCTGTGTTTGATTTGTTGAAACCGCAAACATAACTTGGCTAAAAGCTTTTTTTAAATCTTGGGTGTTTAATATTAAATGGTTTTTAGAATCAACTTCCGGTATGAGTGGAAACTCCTCCGCCGGCAATGTTTTTATTGTGGTATGGTAGTTTTCTACATCTACCATCATTTCACCGGATTTGGTTTGTAGGGTTACATTTTTATTAGGCAGGTTATTTACCAAGTCGGTAATAGTTTTAGCAAATACCGTAACCTCCCCCTCTTCTTCGGTTTTACATCTTATTGTGGTGGTTATGGCAATTTCTAAATTTGTTGATGATATTTTTAAAACTCCATCTTGAGTTTTTATGAGTAAATTGTTTAAAATAGGTAAACTATTACTTGGAGAAATAACCCGGCCCACCATCTGCAACCCTGCTTTTAAATTTTCTTGCGTACAGATAACCTTCATATTATTAATATAAATAAATTAAATTTTTAATAACAATAATAATAGTTGTGGATTTGTGGATTGAACGATTTGCTTAAACATTCCCTATTTTTTTACAATTTATTCTGTGGGTAAGTTTTGTGGTCAAGGGGGATATTTAAAATTTTTATTTAAAAAATTAAAAATATTAACTTGTTATCCATTCAATACCCACAGGCCACTTGGTCTTATGTGAACAGTTTATCAAGGATTAAATCCACCTCTTGTTTAAAACCATCTTTTTGACTCATAAGATTTTTAATTTTATCTACCGCGTGCATTACAGTTGTGTGATCACGCCCCCCAAAAAAATCTCCAATTGAAGGGAATGAACTATCCAATTCTTTACGCATTAAATACATGGCAATTTGCCTTGGTTTTACATATTCTTTTTTGCGTGATTGTTTTATTAAATCCTCAAGAGTTATGTTATAAAATTCTGAGACGGATTCAGCTATTTTTTTTGCCGAAGTAACTTTCTTTTTAGCGCCAACAATACTGGCCAGGATGTTTTTTGCCTGGTCTAAGACCAATCCTTTATTTTCCATTTGTTGGTATACTGCCAGTCGGTTTAAGGCGCCTTCTAACTCCCTTACATTGTTTTGAATATTTTCCGCTATATAAAACAATATTTCTTCGGAAATTGT
>CAZPRQ010000007.1:18373-28116 GCA_964589415.1 uncultured Candidatus Saccharibacteria bacterium | reverse complement strand
TTTTTAAAATAATCTATCCTTTTTTCTTTTAAAGCCTCAATATAGTCATTTGTAAATTTTTCACTACTTACATACAAAACTTTGTTTTTTGGGTTTTGTTGCAGGATTTTATGACCAACAGCCTGCATTATATGGGTTTTGCCTAACCCTACCCCCCCATAAATAAAAAGGGGGTTGTATTGTGTGCCCGGGTTTTTTGCAACGGCTATTGCCGCGGCATGGGCAAGTTCATTGTTTTTACCAATAATAAAGGTTTCAAAAGTGTATTTAGGATTTAATCCGGAGTTGTTTAGCGGCAGTATGTTTTCCTTTGTCTGGGTAGCATGCACCGTGTCGACTCTTTGATTTAAAGGTTTTTGGGTTGGTTGGCTAGATCCAAGCTGGTAACGAATTTCTTTAATGTCCGGGGAAATTGTTTTAAGGGCTTTTAACATTTCATGGTGGTATTTGGCCGCAATCCAGTCCTTATTAAAAGCACTGGGTACCGCAATAATAATATAATCATTACCACGTTCTGCTATGTTGGTGTTTTTAAACCAGGTGTTAAAATTTGCCTTACTTAGTGATACTTCTAAACTTCCTAAAATAGCTTGCCACAACTGTTGATTGTTCATAACACGTAGATTTATACTGTATTGATTCTAAAGCCAGACTTTATTTTTATAGATTTATATCTATACTAACAGGGAGTTATCAACATGTAAAACAGTATAAATAAAGCTTAACTAAGAGGAAAATTTTATTGTGTGTTAATAACATGTGGAAAACATGTGGCTTCAAAATAAACAGCTTAATATTACTCCAATTTTTTAGATAACCACTCGCCCTCTGCCTAATTATTAGCGTTAAAATTGAATTTAATGCCGAAATATTCAATGGTTATTATTGTAAACCTATAAATTTATTTGCCAATAAAATACTATAAAACGTGAGTCTAAAAATCTCTGTCATCCCGTCTGCCAATGAGGCAGGCTCGCCCGGAATGACATATTGGAGGGTTTTTGGACTTACGTAATAAAAGATTGACGAAAAAAGAAATTTTAAGTATAATGAGCCAAGAAAACTGTTGAAATTAGTAATTATTTAGTCGAATATGAAGAGAACATATCAACCGAAAAAGATTCGCAGAGCTCGCAGGCACGGGTTTTTAAAACGCATGCAGACAAAAACCGGTCGTAATGTCCTGGCTCGCCGTCGGGCCAAGGGTCGTAAGCGCTTATCTGTATAGTGCTATTTTTATATTTCTACCAGTCTTTTTTGCATTTGGCTTTTAAGTTTACCAGGCTGAATGTTTAAAAGAATGGTAGAAATTTTTCTTATATAAGCGATTTATGTTAAAAAAAATCCATCGTCTTTCCAAATCTAAGGATGTTAAAACAGTTATTGCTCGCGGTAAAGGTTTTTTCTCGCATTTTTTTAACGTAAAATATCAGTTTGTACCCGAAATTTTTCAGTGCACCGTGGTAGTATCTACTAAGGTAGACAAGCGAGCTGTTGTTAGAAATCGGATAAAGCGTCAGATAAGAGAAATTTTAAGGTTAAACATGAGTAAATTTAAACCCGGAAAGTATGCTGTAATGGTTAAGCCCGCTGCATCTGGGCTAATAAGTAAGCATCTAATAGCTGAGTTTGTAAAACTTACCTCGGGTGCTAAATTATTAAATCTCAAATAAAATGAATTTTATTTTAAATATTCCGAGAAATGTTTTACTTAGCCTTATTTTCCTTTATCAAAAAGTGTTTTCTCCGGATCATGGATGGCTTTTTCGTGGCAAATATCCTTATGGTTATTGTAAGCACTACCCTTCTTGCAGCGAATATACTAAACAAGCTGTCATAAAATATGGGGCGCTAAAAGGCGTAGCTCTCGGTAGCTGGAGAATAGCAAGGTGTAATCCTTTTTCCCATGGCGGATTTGATCCGGTAAAGTAAATTAACTATTTTAAAACAATAATTATGAATATAAATCCATTTTCCCAGCATTTTATACTCGTAGCCCCGCTTATTAATTTACTTTTGTTCACATACCATTATATTCCCGACATTGGGGTGGTTATAATTTTACTCACCCTGTTTATACGTCTTTTATTGGCGCCTAGTTTCCATAAGTCATTAAAAAGTCAGGCAGCAATGACGGCGCTGCAGCCAAAGCTAAATGAACTACGGGAAAAACATAAAAATGACCAAGCTGCTCAATCCCAAGCCATTATGGCTTTGTATAAAGAAAACAATGTAAGCCCATTTTCTTCATGCCTGCCCATGCTTTTACAGCTCCCAATTTTAATTTCCTTGTATCATGTTTTTACCAAAGCACTAAATGGTCAGTACGGTGATTTATATTCATTTGTTCCCAGGCCGGAGAATTTTGATCCTACATTTTTGGGTTTTTTGAATTTAGCTCAGCATAGTAGTGCTTCCGTTGCCGGTATTATTTTGGCTGTGTTGGCAGGACTGGCCCAATTTGTCCAGTCAAAAATGATGATGCCAAAAACCCAAAGCAACGACACCACTACCAAAATAATGGGTTGGCAGACGGTGTATTTTTTACCTCTGTTTAGTATTTATATTTCTTTGCGTTTGCCGGCCGGACTACCTCTTTATTGGTTAGTTACCACACTCTTTGCCATTGGCCAGCAGTATTATATAATGAAAAAACATCCGGAACTGGCAAGGAAGTAATGTCTTGGCCGTTAATGAGCAGTGATTAGTTTGTCTAGTCACTATTCACTAATAACTAAGCACCAGCGTTATGACCGATTACGACAAAATTGAACAAGTAAAACAAATAATAATCGAGTTGCTTAAAAAAATAGGCACGAACGGCGATGTTCAATATGAGGAAAGTATTACCAAAGGATTGGTGTTTAACATAATGGTTCCGGACTCCTATCTTCTTATTGGTCGTTTAGGCAGTACGCTGCACGCGCTGCAAATTTTAATTCAGGCTATGGCTGCAAAAAAAATAAATTCCTCCGAACCTTTTTATTTTACAGTCGACGTCGATGATTATAAAATGAAACGCGAATGGTATTTAAGGGAAACCGCCAAGCAAGCGGTGGAGCAGCTTAAAAAAACCGGTCGAGGCCAAGCTTTAGAAACCATGCCTTCTTACGAGCGTCGCTATGTTCACGCATATATACAAGAGCACTTTCCGGAAGTTTCAAGCGAAAGTATTGGCCTGGACCCCTACCGTAAAGTAGTAATTCGTCTTAAAAAATAATTTTTTATATTTTTATACTGTTTAAGTATTTTTTTCAATAAAACACCCGCTATTTTTTAAATAGCGGGTGTTTTTGCATAGCTTAACTTTAAGACTTATAATAAGATAGTTTTTAGTTAAGTGGTTTTAGGTTTAAACAGTTCTTTAGCAGGTGAAGTGGACAGGGCAAATATAAGCCAAAAAATCATAGCTAAATCGTTTTTAAAGTAAGGGTTATCTATTTGGCCTTGGATTAAAAATGTTATAAGAAAAAGCGCCAAGCCAAACTCATAAATATTCTGCTTATTTTTCAAACCCCTAAAAATATAAAACACCAACAAACCTGTTATGACAACTAATCCTAATAGGCCGGTTTCTACCCAAAAATTTAAGAATAGGTTGTGAGGAAAATTATGAGCATCTAAATTAGGGTCAGTATTTAGCAGTTCCCAATTTTGGCTAAAGCCGGTAATCCCAAGGCCGGTAATTGGATGCGCCCCTATGGCTTTAATACCTGTGTGCCATAGTGAAAGGCGAGAAATTGCCGACTTTTCACCCATAAACGGCAGTATAAACCTATAGCGCAGGTTAGGGGTAAGGGCAATAACAATAACCACAATAACCATTATAACCCCTGCCAGTTGGCGGATTTTTTTCTCGCCACTGGTAATTACAAATATTGTCATAGCCACGATTAAGCCAAGCCAGCCCGCGCGCGACATAGAAAGTAATAATCCTAAAATGCCTAAAGCGTATAAAAGTGTATAAATAATACTTTCCCATCTAAATGAGCTAACCCCGGCTTTTATCTTTTTTACAAAATCCGGCAGTAAAAAACCTAAAAGAGGCGCAGTGAATAGAGCATAAAAATTCGGATGGCTAAATACGGCAATGGCCCGCTTCGGTTCTACAGCATTACCCCAAAACTGCATGGGTAAAAAGTCGAGTGTAAAGTATTGGTAAGCAGCCAAAAGACCTAGGAAGCCCAAAAGAAAATAAATAAAAATAACAAAATGGTATTTTACGGAAGGATGTTTATAAAATGCAAAAGCCGCTAGTAAATATGTACCTAATGGCTGTAAAAATAAAACAATAAATTGCGCTATTTTTTTCTCGCTAACCCCGCCTGTCAGGGTGGAGAGAATGCCGGTTACCAAAAACAGGGTAGCTAGCACGAGTAGTATGGGTGGTAACGTTTTAACAAAAATAAAAAATTCGCCAAGCTGTTTTTTCCAAACCGCAAATAAAAAGAAAGCTAGCCAAATCACAATTGTTCCTGCCATTAGCGCATTTGTGGGTAAAGAACCAACTGAGAAGCGGATAGCATATGCTGGTGTTAGAAGAAAAATAAGAAGGGCAAAATAATTCATACAATCAAGGGAAAAATACTTTTATTTTGGGAGTCGCGGTTCCATTGTTGTTTTGAGCATACAAATAATAGGTTCCGGGGGTCAGCACATCGAGCCAGGTGTAAGAATATTGGTATTTACCCTCAATGTTTGAGGTGTTGGTAGCGCGGCCGATCAACTTTGTTCCACCTTTGTCTAATTGGTAATAGAAGTCGACGCTTGAATAATATTTGGCGCTTTCGGCTGAGAGTGAGACGGGAAAACTTAAATGTTCGTCTTCCACAGGATCCAGCATAAGCAGGGGTGAAACTAACGCGATTTTTATACCTATACTGGTGTCGGATGTTTGGCCTTGATTGTCAACAGCCTTGACGGCTATGGTGTGTTGTCCATCGGAAAGTTTTTTGGTGACTTCAAAATTATAAGGAGCGGAGGCTAAGCTGGATATAAACTGTCCGTCTATGGAAAGGTCTACTCGAGCAACGGGATTGTTACCGAAAACAAATACATTTATCCTAAAAGGCAGGTCGGAAATAGTGGCGTTGTCCGCGGGTTCACTTATGGTTATTTGTGGGCCGTTTCCGGTTTCGGTGGGAGGCGTAAAACTGCCGTTTTTGTCAGGATATGTGTATCCATGGCCAAGTGCCCAGGCAATGACAGGGTTTTCCCAGTTGGGATTATCGCGTTTTTCACTGTGAAAAACGGTAAAAAGTTTGTAAATAATTTGGTTTGGAGGGGTGAGCGAGTTGGCGGGTTGTCCGGTGGAATTGTCGTAGGCTACTCCAATGTGGACGTCATCGTATTCGGTAGGAACGGAGTAGCTGGCAAATATTTCATTTTTCGTGGACGGAGTATATTGAGTGGGAAGTTTACCGGAAACTTCATCAACTGTAATTCGGGCAATGCCTTCAGGAATACTAAACTCCTCAACAGGCTTGTCTTTAAGAGCTTCTTTCATAAACTGGTTCCAAATGGGAGCGGCGGTAAATGATCCGTCTGCGCCACGTTTCATGGGGCATTTAGTGCCTCCGCAGTTATTTCCGGTCCATACCCCGGCAGCTAGCGAGGGTGTAAATCCCACAGTCCAGCCGTCTCCCCAGTCGTTTGTGGTGCCGGTTTTCGCGGCTACAGGCCTGTTACCTAATGTCAAAGGCGAATTAGCGCCAAATACATAAGACCTCGCCGCATTGTCGGTCATAATGCTAATAAGCGAATAAGCAGCCTGGGGATCTAAGACTTCTTTAGGGTTGTCCTTAAATTCTTCCAAGATTTCGCCGTTTCGGTCTTCTACTTTTAATACGGCCGTTTTTTCATGGCGGTTGCCGTAGTTTGCTAAAACAGAATACGCGCCAACATGATCAATAAGTTTTACTTCGCAGCCACCAAGAACCAACGACAAGCCGCAATCTTTAAGCGGGCTGGTTATGCCTAAATCTCGCGCGGTTTGCGTAGCATTGTTCACGCCAACCAGTGCCAAGGTTTTAACGGCTGGAATGTTTAAACTTCCAGCCAGAGCCTTTCTCATAGACACCGGTCCGTTTTCTTGCCCATTATAATTATGGGGAATATAGTTTTTACCGCCAAAGCTGCCAAAATTTGTAACCACATCCATAAGAAGGCTTGCCGGACTGAAGCGAAAGTCTTTTTTAAAAGCCGTTACATATACGTAAGGTTTAAAACTTGAGCCGGGCTGTCGCTCCGACAGTGCTACATTGACATTGGGTTCAAACGCGCAATTTTTTCCTGGAGAACATCCGGCAGGTTCCGGGTCTCCAAAATAATTTTTACTGCCCACCATGGCCAATATCTGTCCGGTTTTTGGGTCAATGGCAACAAGCGCGGCGTTGGCGGCCCCGTATTTTTTAGTGTTATTTTCCGCGCCTTTAGTTACAGCCGCTTCTGCTATTTTTTGCAGTTTTAAATCGAGAGTGGTATATACTTTCAAGCCGCCTTCCTGCAAAGTTTTTTCTCCGTACCGGTAAGCCAAATAGTCCTGCACCATGAGTACAAAATGCGGTGCCGTTATAGCGGTTTTAATTTTTTGGAATTCCACTTTTTCTTCTTTGGCCTCATTTTCCTGTTCCTCGGTTATATAACCCTGCTCACGCATGGCGGCCAGCACCGTGTCCTTGCGTTTGTCTAAAAGTTCGCGGTTTGGGCCAAACGGGTTGTATCGTGTCGGGGATTGTGGGAGAGCCGCCAGATAAGCGCTCTCTGCAAGGCTTAAGTTTTCAGCCGTTTTGTTAAAATAAGTTTGAGCGGCCGCCTCTACTCCGTATGCATTACGGCCATAAGGAATTTCGTTCAAATATAATTTTAGAATATCTTCTTTGGAGAAGCGGGTCTCCATCATTATACTAATAATAATTTCCCTAACTTTTCGGTCAATAGATTTATCGTTGGTAAGAATGGCATTTTTTACAAATTGTTGAGTAATGGTGCTGCCGCCCTGGGAGCGGCTGCCGGTGGTAATGTCGGTTACAATGGCGCGAGCAATCCCGGTAAATGAAATACCGCCGTGTTTATAAAAATTTTTGTCTTCAATTGCAATGGTAGCATTTTTTATAAAAGGTGAAATTTTATCCAACTCCACGAGCGTGCGTTTCTCTTCGCCGTGAATTTCATATAAAAGACTGCCATCACGAGCGTAAATTTTAGTGGATTCGGCAATATTTCTGGCCAATAGTTTGTTCGGGTTGGGTAAATCTTTGGCATAATATAAAAACAGTAAAGCTAAAAGCACTACGCCGGCGGCAAATAGTCTAAATAACCATAAAAAAATATTTTTACGCTTAAGCCGGAAAACGCGAAAAAACCACGTTAGCCTGAAAAAATTTGCTAAGCGGGAATTATTTTTACCCCCACGTTCTTTTGGGGTGTATTTGTAATTGTAAACACGCATATGGGTATTATACCGAGTTTTTCGTTTCCCTGCTATAATATAGCCAGATTAATAAAATGTTATGTTAAAGAATACAGATAATATAAAAATTGAAGAACTTCTCAACCGAGGAGTGGAAGAGGTTATAGATCGCCGACATTTGGAATCACGCCTCAAATCGGGTGAAAAGTTGCGTATTAAGCTTGGTATAGACCCTACGTCCCCAAATATTCATATTGGGCGTGCGGGGGTATTGTGGAAATTAAGGGAATTTCAGGAATTAGGTCATAAGGTAATATTTATTGCCGGGGACTTTACAGGTTTAATTGGAGACACTTCCGACAAAGAAAGCGAAAGGCCAATGTTAACAGAAGCGCAGGTGGATACCAATGTTAAAAGTTATTTCCGGCAAGCTTCCCAAATAATAGATCCAAAAAAATCAGAAATGCATTACAACTCCAAATGGCTTAAAAAGTTGGGTTTCTTGGAGATAGGAAAAATGGCTAACGCTTTTGGCCTTCATGAAATGGAGGCAAGAGAAAATATTAGTCGAAGGTTAAAGGCTGGGAAAAGAGTGTCTTTACGAGAGTTATTGTATCCAATTATGCAAGGTTATGACTCCGTGGCTGTAAAAGCCGATGTGGAGATTGGCGGAACTGACCAACGCTTCAATCTTTTAGCGGGTAGAATAATCCAATCGCTTTACAACCAAAAACCGCAGGATATTTTAACCCGAACACTCATGGAGGGTACCGATGGCCGGAAAATGTCCTCGTCTTGGGGTAATGTGATAAATATTATTGACGAGCCAAATAACATGTTTGGCAAGGTTATGTCTATTGACGATGGTTTAATAGAAAAATATTTTACATTAGCTACGCGCGTACCACTTTCGGAAATAAGAGAGATTGTGAAAAATAACCTTAACCCTCGGGATCAAAAACTTATTTTAGCAGAGCATATTACTACCCTCTATCACGGTAATAAAAAGGCAAAAGAGGCTAAAACTGCTTTTATATCTCAATTCAGCAAAGGTGAATTGCCAAGCGAAATAACTTTTAAAAAGGTGACAAATGTTATGACTCCCCCAGGAAGTTATAAATTATCTATTTTGTTGAAAATGGTAGAAATGGTGGATAGTAAGGGTGAAGCGCGGAGATTAATTGAGCAAAAAGGGGTAAAAGTTAACGGCGTAGTAAGTACTGATACCGAGTATACCCTTGATGGAAAAACTGAATATTTACTTCAAGTAGGTAAAAGGAAATTTTTAAAAATAAAATAACTTTGTATTTTAAAACCCTGCCGGGAATTCCCGGCAGGGTTTTAAAATAGGTTTATAGTCCAAGCTTAGGCTTGGGGGGCTTCGGTGGTTTCGGTGTCATCGGCTACACCAGCATCCGCCGGAGTGGCGGTTTCTTCGGTTGCGGTGTCATCGGCTACACCAGCACCTGCCGGGTTTGTGTCGTCAAAAAACATTTAGTTATTCTCCTTAATCCCAATTTAAAATTGGAACAGGTTATTTTTAAATTTCAATTCTCTTTCAAAGAATTGTATATGAACTATAACAGTTCTTTGGGTTTTTGTCTAGACCCAAGACCCCTAGATATTTAAACAAGTGTTTTTAGTTGGCGGGAGTAATAGTGCGCGGTACATAAGGCAATAGCCAGTGCGTCTGCCGCGTCGTCAGGTTTGGGCACAGTTTTTAAATTAAAAGTTTTTTGAATAATATATTGTATTTGTTTTTTCTCCGCCTTGCCATAGCCACAAATAAAATTTTTCACTTGTAGAGGGGTAAATTCAAAAATAGGGACAGCAAGCTGCTCGGCGGTTAATAGTACTACCCCTCTGGCCTGTGAGACTGTCATGACGGTTTTTTGGTTGGTGGTAAGGAATAATTTTTCCACCCCAACAGCCTCAGGCTTGTACCTTTTTATAAGGGCCTGTAAGTCTTCGGCCAAAATAGCCAATCTTTGCGCGTGGGTAAGGGTTTTTTTGGTTGAAATAACCCCAAAATCCACCAATTCAAATTCCCCCGAACGTTTTGCTGGTGAAATTATGCCAAAACCAGTTGTGGCTGTGCCGGGGTCGATACCGAGGATAATCATAGAGTCATGTTAACATACTATCATTTTAACATCCTATCATTCTATCATCTTAACATCTTATCATTTGTTAGAATGCTAGTATGTTAACATGTTTAAATGATTTACAGGTTTGCGCTAGTATGTACCGCAATTACGTCCTCGTCATTTTCCAGTTCCGCAAATAGCGCGTCGACTTTAGGCTTTTGTTCGTCGGTTAAATTCACTCCTTG
>CAZPRQ010000007.1:0-18273 GCA_964589415.1 uncultured Candidatus Saccharibacteria bacterium | reverse complement strand
CCGCAAATAGCGCGTCGACTTTAGGCTTTTGTTCGTCGGTTAAATTCACTCCTTGGCTGGATTCTTTTATTACGTCTGCCTTGGCAATCTTTGCGCCGGCCTTAGTCAAAATTTCTTTTATTTTTTGTAAATCCAAAGGTTTGGTGTAAATTTCTAATCCTTCATCGCTTTCCCGTACATCCTCAGCGCCCGAGTCTATTGCAGTTAGTTCTATTTCAGATAAACTAATCGCGCCGTGCCCTGTACCGGAGCCGTTTGTGGCGACTGGTGCGGGGCGTTCAACCAAAATTTGGCCCTTGGTTTCAAACTGCCATGCGACAGAATTTTGCGTTCCAATGCTGCCATTATGCTTGGAAAAAATATGTTTAATATTTTGGTAGGTACGGTTGGTATTGTCGGTTGCGGTTTCCACTAAAAAGGCAGTGCCAAAGGGGCCGTAGCCTTCGTATGTTGCTTCCGATATTGTACCCGCGGCTCCGCCGGTTGCGGCCTTAATCGCGCGTTCAATATTGTCGTTAGGCATTCCTAAGTCGCGAGCATAGTCAATTGCGGATTTCAGACGGAAATTGCTGCCAGGGTCTCCGCTCCCTCCTCCTTCCTTAACCGCGATGGAAATCTTTTTCCCCAATTTGGAAAACAGCAAACCGCGCTTTTGGTCTGCCGCGCCCTTTGTTCTTTTAATTTGTGACCATTTGCTGTGACCAGACATAGAAATTAAGTAAAATTTGATGATTAAATAAAATTAACTAAAATTATTTTTGCACTTTCTGATTTTTTATTGCAGAGTATTTTGAAGCAGTCATTATGGCCGTGATTTCTTGAGCCTCCTTAATTAAAGGATTTATAAGCGAATTTTTTACTAAACCCGACTCAACAAGCAATTCTAACTAAAAAAAGTGTTTCATCAGATTCTTCTACAACAATACCTAATTTTGATATAAAGTCTTTTAATGATCTCGCTCTACACACAGCGCGATAGTTTGCCGCAACCGATGTCCCGGCTCTTACAATTTGTTTTGCAATAATTCTGCCCACTGTCCCCATTTTTTCTAAATATTGAACCAATTTAATTATTCTCATTGCAAATTGCTTAGTTCGTTTTTGCAAATCTTTTGGCTCCATAAATTTTATTTAATTTTACTTATTTTTATTTAATTCTTAAATGATACTAATACTGTCAATTCCCCTTTTATTGACGCCCTATCTTTTAACTGGTCCATAACTTGTTGCGGGGTGCCGCGGATAAATTCTTCGTGGATTTTGGTAATTTCGCGGGCTATAACTACTTGGCTTGTGGGGAATGCATTGCTTATGTAAGAAAGGGTTTTTAAAATGCGTTCCGGAGATTCATAAAAAATGGCCGTTGCTTCGGCGTTGGCCGCGCTTTGTAAGGCCCCTACAGTTTTAACTGCAGTTTTTTGAAGGAACCCTAAAAATAAAAATTTGTCCGTGGGAAGGCCGGAAGCAGAGAGTGCCGCCAAGGCGGCATTAGCCCCGGGGATGGGCACTGCCTGGACGTTTTCTTTTACGCATTCGCGCACCAGCCTGAAACCAGGATCACTAATGCCCGGCGTGCCCGCGTCGGTAATTAAGCAGCCGTTGAATTTTAATAGCCGCCTGGTTAGGTCTTTAACTACTTGCTGCTCATTAAATTCCGCGAACTGAACAATTTCTTTCGGCCATGCTCCGACATGCTCCAAAAGCCTTTTTGAATACAATGGATTTTCCGCAATTACAAAATCGCACTCTTTTAAAGTTTCCGCGGCTCGAAGGCTAATGTCCTTCAAATTTCCTATGGGGGTTGAAACAATGTATAACATTTATTAAATATTAATAAAGGGATTTGTTAGCCCGCTAATCACCAATTAACACTAATTTCACGAATTTAAAGATAAACAATTCATATTCACCTGAGTCCAAAAACCTCTGTCATCCCGGAATTTTTAGGGCTGTAAAAATATCCGGGATCCAGAAGTTGGCTTAGATACTGGATCCCGGGTCTCGGGTGCACTCGCCCGGGATGACATAGCGTGTAGTTTTTGGATTCACGTAAATCCTTCATGTAATTTGTGCAAATTGATAAATTGGTGGATAAGCAAAATTTTTTTTGGTGTTATTCATCCAGGTTTTCCAGACCAAACAATTCTTCGAGCAGTTGATATTCATTTCTTAAGCGTTCCCGGTATTCGCCCAGCTCCCATTTTTCATTACTTAGAGCTTCATGGTATTTTTCTTCCGTATTTTTTAGTTCCACATCAATTGCGTTTAGCCGGTCATAGGCTTCATCTTCGCTTTTAGGAGCTTCTTTTAGCCATTGGTCAAAGCTTTTTCCTAAGCGCTGCTCATATTTGTCTTGGTATAAAGCCTGCAGTTTTTCCGCGTTCATAAATAATTGCTTAATTAGACATAAGCTCACGCAAGTATTATGAGCCCTGCCTTAATATTCTAAAGCAATTTGGGAAAAATAAAAACCCCCGCAAAAACGTATTATGCGAGGATTTTTAAGGAAAGTGCAAGGTGCCAATGTGTTGTCCGCCAAAAACTTTGGGAACAACCAAGCCCTCACAAAAGGAGGGCAAGTATTCATCCCGATTAGGGACTACAATTTTGTGGATTTTTTATTTTGTTTTTGTTTCAGCTTCAGGCTTCTCTAACCTCCATGCCGAAAGTTGATTGACTTTCCTGACATAAGTATAGCAGAATTTTTGGCTTTTGTAAAGTGTTTTTTCGGCATTCAGTATTTTCCGGCCAGTGCCATAATTTTTTAATGGATTTAAACGGACGCTGGTGTGTAATTTGTTTTTACCCAATCTAATTTTAAAAAATCCCCTATACTACAAATATTGCGGCCGCAATATTTGTAGTATAGGGGAAAAAATTGTTTCATTGAAATAATCTTATAAAAAATTGACTATTGTCGGTGTTTTTTCTCGTAAGATTTTTCCCACATGTACCAGAACCATTTTCTGTAACTTTCGGCTAGATCTTGGCTGTGAATGACAAAAAATACAGTATTCTCTTCAACGCGGCCAATGCCTAGACCAGTATAAGTTATAACGTAATCTCCAAAGACGTGAATGGCGGAATTGGTCGAGTATTCTTTAGGTAATATTCTGTATTTTAAATCACCTTCAAAATGTTTAGGGAAGTCGGGTAGTAATTCCACGGTTTTATGGTCAAAGAGTTGAATAAATTTAAGGTTTTTCTTTTTAGCTTCTTTAAAAAATGCTTTTCGGGCAGGTTCTATGCGCGGGTCGTACCAGCCGCCCTTGGCCCCAATAAAATAACTGTCCGCGCCTATGCGTAGCATGTCGCGGAAAATATTTTTTTGTCCCTCAAGACCCCGGTAAATATAGGCTTCCTGGGGCGCAATACGTCCATGGAATTTTTTCTTCAATTCCGGTAATTCATTTTTTAAAATGGTTTCTTTCTCCGCTAGCAGCTCTAAAAGTTTGTCAGGATCTACCGCGTTATAGCGGTTTTCCTGGCTGGAAAAAATTTCAAACACCAAACCCTTGTCTATAAGGCGGGCAATCGCATCGTATGCATTGCGACGGTGGATTTTGGCGTCTATTGCAATTTGGCTAATACCCGACTCCCCAATTTCCACTAACGATTCGTATATTTTGGCTTCGTTAGGAGAAAGTCCCAGGGATTCGTATAGTTGTGCATTCATAAAACAAAATTAGAATATGTGGTGGCATTTACCACCATATGGTAGTATTGGCCACTCACTGTTTATATTATACACTATTTTGTATTTGAATCTCAATGGTATGATAAACATTCAAAATTTACATAAAGCATGGGGAAATGGGAAGAATGGAAAGTTAATTTTCCAAGATTTTAATTTGCACATCTCCCCAAGCGACATTGTAGCTTTGGTTGGAAAAAATGGTTCGGGTAAGACCACTTTGTTAAATATTATTGCCGGTTTGGATAAAAAATATATGGGAAACGTTCACATTCATGGTGGATTAGGAGTAAAGGTCGGTTATGTATTCCAAGATTACCGCCAATCGCTTTTTCCCTGGCTTACGGCCGAAGATAATATTTCATTTCCCCTTAAACTTCAGGGTACGCTGCCTGGGGAAAGGACTCTATTGGTAAAAAAAATGTGCATTGATTTTGAAGTTCAAATGGAAATTAGCAAATTTGTTTATGAATTAAGTGGTGGGCAGCAGCAAAAAGTTGCCATTCTCAGAGCCTTGGCTGTGAGCCCGGATATTTTGCTGCTTGATGAACCTTTTTCAGCAATAGACCATGAAGCAGCCTTTTCTCTTATAAAATTTCTTCAGGATGTGTGGCAAAAAACTAAAATTACTATAATATTTATTTCTCACAATGTTGATGAAGTTTTGCTTTTGGCCGGTCGTGTTTTGGTATTGGGGCAAAATCCTTCCAAAATAATATGTGATATCAAAAACCCGATTAGCTATCCTAGAACCGTTCGTTCGTTAATACACCCTGAATTTAACTCACTAAAAAGTTTAATTATAGAATCATTAATGCAATAAAATTATATTATGAAAAAGAATATTGTTATTTTTATATTAGTTGTTGTTATTGGCGCAATTTTATTATATAAAGGGGAAAGTAAAAAAATGGAAGTTATAAGAGTGGCAGATCCGCGGGCGATTGGGTGGAGCCCTTTTTACGTGGCTTTGGAAAAAGGATATTTTTCTGAACAAAATTTAGATGTGCAAGTCAGTGTTGTCCAAACCGGTGATGAGTCATTAAAAGCTGTAATTGGTAACAGTGCGGACTTGGCGTTGGCGGGGATTATTCCCTATTCCTTTACAGCTTTTGATTATCCGGAAATGAAGTTGTTGGCGCAAAATGCCTATGTTCACGATACTCAAGTTTCAGTAAATACCGAAAGAGGAATACATTCCCCCGAAGATTTAAAAGGGAAAAAAATTGGATACGCTCAAACTACTGCTTCCGATATAGGTGCGGAGCTATTTTTAAAAAAACACAATATTGCCGAACATGAGGTGACCTTAGTAAACATGAAGCCGTTGGCGGCTCCCGCGGCTTTGGCGGGAGGGGAAATTGACGCTTATGTCGGCTGGGAACCGCACACTTCAAATATTAAAAAAGCATTGGGAGAAAAATTCCTATTATTTTCTAATCCCGAGGATACATATACTTGGCATGCTTCCATTATTGCCAAGTCGGAATATATTGGTGCCAATAAGGACACTTTGACTAAATTTGTAAGGGCGTGGAAAAAAGCCGAGGAGTTTATGAAAAATTCCCCCCGGGAAGCTATAGTCATAGTTGCGGAATATTCAAAACTTCCCGCCGAATCCATAGAACAGGTATGGTTTAAATATAATTTTGAATTAGGAATAATGCCGGACACGTTGTCAATTTTAGAAACAGATTTAGCCTGGGCAAATACGCGCCGGAACAGTCCCGTTGTTCACTTGCCTTCCGCTAAGGACTTAATTTCAAATTTTATGTCATCTTATGAACGGTAGGTTATTTTTTTTAAGTGGTTATTTATTTTTGGCAGGGGTTTGGTGGCTGGTGGGTGAGCTAAAGATTATAGATGTTCGATTATTTCCTAAAATTACGGAAGTGCTGGAAAGCTTGCGTTCCTTGCTCATAACCAAACAAATTACAATAAATGTTTTAAGTACTCTCTACAGGACTCTTGTCGGTTTTGGTATTGCTGTTATTTTTGCCGTACCACTTGGTATGCTTATGGGTTCGAAGCAGTATATACGTCTGGCAATTAATCCTCTTGTAGATTTTTTTCGTTCCTTGCCGGGTACGGCAATGTTTCCCTTGTTTTTATTGGTATTTGGTATTGGAGATGCATCTAAAATTGCTATTTCCGCGTTTATGGCTTTTTGGATTATTTTAATCAATGCCTATTATGGAGTTTTATACAGCTCACATATTAGGCGTATGACCGCCCGGGTATTTGGGGCAAATGCTTGGCAAATATTTAGGCATGTAATCTTTCATGAAGCCATGCCCTCAATAATTACCGGTCTGCGAAGCGGGCTCGCATTGGCGCTTATCGCTGTGGTTGTGAGTGAGATGTTTATTGGTTCCAGTTCCGGTCTTGGTCAAAAAATTTACGAAGCTTTTTTAACCTATGAAGCAAAAGATTTGTACGCTTGGTTAATAATAACCGGAATAGTGGGGTTTGTTTTGAGTAAAACCTTCTTTTTTATTGACTGGAAATGGCTGCATTGGGTAAGTAAGTAGTTATTTTATGGTATGAACTAAAACGCCGGTTAACCCGGTGTTTTAGTTGAACTATTTTATTTTATGGCGCGGTGAATTTCGTGGTCCGGCCAGCCAGCTGTTTTCAAATTGTTTTTTATATGTTCGTCCGGTAATCCATAGTCACGCGCGTCTTTAATGTAGGCGGTTATATGCGGGTGGGGAATGTTTAATTCGTGCCTGGCCTGCACATGGGTTTCCTCGTCAGGCAGCGGCAATTCCGGGCCAAACGGAGGTTTAAAACTGCGCCGGCTTTCTTCCATTTCCGACTTCAACTCCGCTATTTCTTCCTCATCTTTTTTTAACTTTCCGTAAATAAATTTTATAAACCAGGCCGCGATTGCCAAAATTATTATTCTTCCCACAATAACAAACCAGGCAAGTGGTTGAATATTTTGGACCCGAGAAATAAATGCTTTTACCCGACCATTTACAAATCCGCCGGTATTTATTTGATCCTCGCATTTTTCTATAAGCGGGTTTACTTGGCGTTCGGGAATAAAATAAAAGTTTGTTTCCCGGGCGGAGAAAAACGCTTCATTTGCCTGTTTGCATTGCCCATTTTTTAATGCCATTAGTCCTTTTAGGAATTTTTCCTGGTATTGGCCGGCAATATTTTCTATTCCATTCTCCGCTAACATTTGTCTGGCTAGGCTCGCGGGTATGGCAAAAGCAAAACTGTCCCCTGCCTGCCTTGCCCACTCTCCCGTTTGGAAGGTAACAATACCCACCACCTCACCGTTTCCATTCAGCATGGGCCCGCCAGACGACCCTTGGGAGATTTTGGCATTAGTTTGGTAGACTTTAAAGTCTTTGGCACCGGAGAATTTACTGGCACTTACAAGCCCTTCGGTAAAAGTGGATTCCACGGGGTTGCGACGGTTAAAATCCGCGGTTGCGGGATAGCCAAAAATATAAATTTTACTGCCCGTTGGCATGTCTTCCGAAATTGCCAATTTAACGGCTGGGATATTGGCTTGATTTATTTTTATTAGCGCGACATCTTTTTCATTGAACAAAAAATTGTCATTTACGCTTATTATTTCGGCTGGAAATCCAAGGCGCAAGAGATCTTTAATATTTTCTTTATCTGAGGCGGGATTTAATACAACAAGTTCAGGGTTAATTTCAAATTGACTTCCCGCTATAAGCTGTCTCAAAGTTTGCTTGGCGAAATTTTCAATTTTTTCTTCGTCTGAAAATAATTTTCGTAACTCATCTTGGTCATATTTATCCATAGCGTCCTGCATGGCTTGAATATAAATTTCTTCCAACAAAAACGCCTTTACCGATTCTTTAGACACTACATGCGAGTTGGTAACTATGTAACCGTCGGGATTTATTGCAAAACCGGTACCGGTTATGTATTCGTCTAAATTATTGGTTTTGGTTTTGCCCGTAATTTTAATATCCAGATTTGCTAAATCTATTTTAAACTCCGGTAGGCTGTAGCTGCCGGTTACATGCTGGGCAATACGGACCACTGCCGGTTTAACCATGCGGGCAAGTTCTTCTTGGGACAAGGGTTCGTTTATTTCTTTATTTTTTGCAAAAAATACGCCATAACTTAAAACAGCCATTGCGCCCAAGAGGGCTACTGCCATTGTAAATGTATTTCGTTTGCTCATTTTTGTTTCAAAAACTATTCATTAAGCTAATTGTAGCGAATTTTTTACTTTAAATAAAGATTCCATATAAATAAGCATCTTAGGAGAGTTATTTATCAAGCATTATAAAAACTCCACTGGTGGTGGAGTTTATGGGTATTATTAATAATAGTATATCACTGGAATTGTGCCAGATATGCCCTATTCCTGAATGAACTAGTATGGCCCTGAATCAGTCACCATTTCATGGTTCCGGTACAGGCACTCACCATTCACTAACCTTGCGGTTAGAGAATAGTTTGTGGCTGTGCCATGAACCCGAGCAAACTGGGCGTCGCTCCGTACCAGTCATCAAATTCCGGTACAGGGCACTCACCTCTCACTCACCTAACGGTTCGCGAGTGGTTCGTGGTGGGCCACGTCGCTCGCGAGCGACGTGGTGGGCGTGCTAGGACTCGAACCTAGGACCAGTCGTGTATAAGACGACCGCTCTACCAACTGAGCTACACGCCCTTATGTTATTAAGCCTTTATAAGGCCAAGCTTACTTTAACAGTTTAATTTATTGTAGGAAGCTGTATTAAACGTTGGAAACTTAATATATTATAAGTAATCCGGCAAAAAATTGAAAGAGCCTCGTTTGAGGCTCTTTCAATTACAATTTTTACGATTATATTATTGTCGCGCTCGCAACCTTGTCTCCTTCGTCCAGCCGCATAATGCGTACGCCTTGGGTGGCGCGGCCAAGAGTGGAAACATTATTTAAGGGTGTGCGAATGGTTTGCCCGGCACGGGATATAACTACTATGTCGTGCTCTTCGGAAGCGTTTAATATTGCCATGGAAACAATTTTACCGGTTTTGGCCGAAATTTTTAACGTTTTAATTCCGCTTCCGGCGCGTTTTTGAATTTTATAGTCAGCGAGGGCGGATTTTTTACCCAGGCCGTTTTCGGTAATAACCAGCACTTCCAAACTTTTTACATCCACGTCTTTGCGAATAACATCCATGGAAATAATGCTGTCATCTTTTTTTATGCGCATACCCGAGACGCCGGAGGCCGAGCGACCCATGGGCCTCACGTCTTTTTCGCTGAAACGTATGGCTTGACCATTTTCGGTAGAAAGAATAATTTGGTCATCGCCGTAGGTGCATTCTACCCATTTAAGTTCATCGTTGTCTTTTAGGGTAATGGAAATCATACCCGAGCGGCGGACTTTGGCAAATTCTTCGCGGGGTACTTTTTTAATCAAGCCTTTTTTTGTGGACATGACCAGGAATTTCGGATGTTCTTTTTTGCCATTTAAGGGCAATCCTTCTTTGGCAGCCGGGAGGGTAAGTACTGCTTGGGCGGTCTCGCCCTGTCCGAGCTGCAGGAAGTTTACCAAAGCCTGTCCTTTGCTTATTCGACTGCCTTCCGGCAGTTCATAGACTTTGGTTTGGAACACCCTGCCTTTGTTGGTGAAAAATAAAATGTCGTCATGGGTGTTGGCCGAAATAAGTTTTTCCACTACGTCTTCTTCTTTCAGTGTTTGCCCTATAACGCCTTTACCCCCACGGGTTTGGGAGCGATAAATGTCCGGCGCTAAGCGTTTAACATAGCCGGATTTGGTAATGGGAATAATGACATTTTCTTCCGGAATAAGGTCTTCGGCAGAAAAGGTGCCTACCCCGCTTTTTATGACCTGGGTGCGCCGGTCATCTCCAAACTTTTCCTTTAATTCCAGCACTTCATTTTTAATAATGCCCAAAATCTTTTTCTTTGACTGCAATATGCCCTCGAGTTCGGCAATAAGCGCTTTTTTCTCTTTTAGTTCATCATCTATTTTTTTGCGTTCAAGGCCGGCCAGAGTTTGCAGGCGCATTTCCAAAATGGCGTCGGCCTGAATTTCCGTAAGCTTGAATTTCTTAATTAAATTAATCTTGGCTTCTTCTTTGGTCGGGCTTTTTCTTATAGTGCTTATTACTTCATCTATGTGGTCGAGCGCTTTTTTTAAGCCTTCTAAAATATGAGCGCGTTCCTTGGCTTTTTTAAGTTCAAATTCGGTGCGCCTTCGTATTACCACTTGGCGGTGTTCCAAATAGTTTTCCAGGACAGTTTTTAAATTCAGAATATGCGGTTCAATACCTGCCACCAGCGCCAGCATATTCATGTGGAAAGTTTCCTGCAATTGGGTGTAGGAAAACAGTTGGTTTAAAATTTTATTGGGCAGGGATTCCTTTTTTAAATCCACCACCACGCGCACGCCGTCTTTGTCGGACTCGTCGCGGACGTCGCGAATGCCTTCAATTTTTTTGTCGCGCACCAGCTCGGCAATTTTTTCCAGCATGGTGGCTTTATTTACGCGGTAAGGAATTTCGTGAATAAGAATTTGGTAAGCGCCGGTTTTGGTTTCAACTATTTCCGTTTTGCCGCGCATGACTATACTGCCTTTGCCGGTGGCATAAGCGTTTTTTATGGCATTAATATCATAAATAACACCGCCTGTTGGGAAATCTGGGCCTTTAATAAATTCTAATAAATCTTCTACCGTGGCTTCCGGGTCGTCTATTAAAGCTGTTATGGCATTGCAAAGCTCGGTTAAATTGTGGGGAGGAATGTCAGTAGCCATACCTACGGCAATTCCCAGCGTGCCATTTAATAGCAAATTTGGCAGCTTGCCCGGCATAACAATAGGCTCTTTACGAGTGGCGTCGTAGTTATCGCGCCAGTCAACGGTTTCTTTGTCTATGTCGGTAAGCAGTTCTTCAGCCAAAGACGACATGCGGGCTTCGGTATAACGCATGGCCGCGGCACCGTCGCCATCCATACTGCCAAAGTTACCCTGTCCGTCTATGAGAGGGTATCGCATGGCAAATAATTGAGCCATATGCACCATGGCGTCGTATACGGCGACATCGCCATGTGGATGATATTTTCCCAGCACGTCACCAACTACGGCGGCGGATTTTCTAAATTTTGCGCTATGTCTTAGGCCCAGCTCGTGCATAACATATAATATGCGCCTATGTACGGGCTTTAAGCCGTCGCGAACGTCCGGCAGGGCGCGCGCGACAATAACCGACATGGCATAGTCCAGGTAAGACTCCTGCATTTCATGAATAATATCCCTGGGTTTTACCAGGCCAATTTCATTTGAGAGTGGTTGGGTTGAATCTTTAGGCATATATACGGGTGATTATAATCCGAATGCCCCAAATGGGGTCAATCCGAATGATCCGAATATTATTGCAGCCATTCGGGGCATACGGATTGCAGTAATTCGCATTATTCGGATTATATATAAATTTATTTTCTAAAATTATTTTTAAAATCGTTTAGTCCTCGGCCAATGGTTTTAAACAGGCTTAAATCTTTTTGGCTGCGCTTGCCAATTTGTGAAGTAATCACCCAGACAAAGATTAAAACTCCAACAGCAGCAAGCGTGAGTATCCATACAAGCCTAACTTTTTGGTTATGAGGTTTATTCCGGATAGTTTCTAGTAAAGACATATTTATTGTACAGAATTAAATAAAATTAAGTAAAATTAAATATAATTGGGTGCAGTAAATTATGCTCAATTATAAATTTTATTTAATTTTGGTCAATAGTAACTATCTCATGGGCTCCAGGACTACCACTTTTGTCCCTTCTTGCGGTAAGTCCTTCTTTTTTATTATAATTTTTTCCATTTCTTCTTTTTTACCGCCCATTTCTTTAATAAATTTGTCTACACTGTCCAAGTCCAGAATTAGTCCGCTGCCGCCAGATGCTTTGTAGTGGGAAGGAATGACTATTTTTGGCTCAATTTCATTTACCACCTTGGCTGCCTGGGAAGCCGAGAGCACCGTATTTCCGCCTACAGGCAAGATGAGTATGTCTATTTCGCCTAATTCTTCAATTTCATCTTCCTTCATGTTCCATTCTTTTATATGAGTTAGGTTTAGTACGCGCATATCCTCGCTTTCTATGAGGAATACGGTGGTATAGCCGCTTTCTTGCTGTAAGGGAACGCCGGTAAAAGTTACGCCTTTAATATCGTATTCACCCGGCGTGTCTACAAAAAAAGGCTCGCCCGAAAAACCGGATACGGCCGAGTATAAACTTTTTTCTTTTTGGGCAAGCACAATAATATCTGCCGCGCCCCTGGGCGGGGTAAGTCCGGAGTCTTTGTGAAAGGGGTCTGTTACTACTACCGCGTCTTTGGTGGTAAATTTAAACGAAGAAAGTCCGTAGTATTGAATATGCATAAATTACAAATTTTGAGAGGCTATTTAGCTAAAAAAAAGCAAATGGGATGTCTAAATTTTGCGTTTCGTGCCTGGCGGCAAGCCTCACTCTTAGTATTCCATTATATTTAATTACCCATATATTATAGCGGTTTTTTGCCAAAAAGACAAAGCCCATGCGCTTGCAAAAAAGCCCTTCATAGGCTATACTAAGCATGCTTATTTGGCAGCATAAGTGCCAAGAAAGGTAGATTAATAAATAATCCCCAAATAGGCATTAGACGGCGCTTATTTAACAAGTAACCAACTAAACGCGTTTTTAATTCCACCCTCTTTTGTGGGGTTTGCCAACGGTTAAAACGTTGGTTTTATTGTGTGTAAATTGGTTATTCTATAAAAGTATGGAAGAAACAACTCAAACTCAGGCGGTAGCCGCTCCGGCTGCCCAAATTTATCCGGAAGGCGCGAACACTGCCGAAAGCATGCAAGATCTTATTTCCAAAGGCGTGGAAATAAGAGTTATTAAAGCAGGCGACATGGTAGAGGGCACCCTGCTCTCCGTAGGAAAAAATGAGGTCTATGTGGACCTGGAAGGTTACGGCGTAGGTGTTGTGCGCGGGCGTGAACTTTATGACGACGAAGCCACTTTAGCCAGCCTAAAGCCCGGAGATAAAATATTTGTTTCCATTGTGGATTTGGAAAATAAAGACGGCATTGTGGAATTGTCCCTGCGCCAGGCCGGGCAGGAACGCGTGTGGCAGACTTTAAAGACCAAGTTGGAAAGCAAGGAAGTCGTCCGGACAAAGATTTTGGAAGCCAACAAGGGCGGACTTATGGTGGAAATAAATAATGTAACCGGATTTTTGCCGGTTTCTCAGTTATCACTCGAGCATTATCCGCGCGTGGAAGATGGCGACAAAAATAAAATATTGTCCGTGCTCCAAAGTTATGTCGGCCAGCCGTTTGATGTTCAAATTATTACCGCGGACAGCGAAGAAGAAAAACTTATAGTTTCCGAAAAAGCCGTTTATGAAAAAGAAATGGAAAACAAGCTTTCCCGGCTTAAAATTGGCGATACGGTAGAAGGCACAATTACCGGCGTGGTAGATTTTGGCGCTTTTGTTAAATTTGGCGAACTGGAAGGCTTGGTTCATATTTCCGAGCTGGCTTGGCAGCGTATTGAGAATCCAAAAGATATTGTAAAAGTGGGCCAGAAGGTGCAGGCCAAAGTCATATCTATAGACAAGGGACGTGTTTCCCTTTCCATTAAGCAGCTGCAGCAGGATCCTTGGCTCGAGGCGGTAAAAAAATACCAAATTGGCCAGAAAGTTACAGGCAAAGTTACTAAAGTTATGCCGTTTGGGGTATTTGTGGAACTGGACAGCGATATTCAAGGGTTGGCACATATTATGGAGCTTTCCCACGAAACGGTAAAGAATCCGGAAGACTTCCTTAAGCCCGGGGAAGAAAAGGAATTTAAAATTATTTCCATTGAACCCGGAGAGCATCGTTTAGGACTTTCGCTAAAAGCTTTAACCGAAAAGCCAAAGACAGAAGAAGTAAAAGAAGTAGTTGTTGAAGAAAAAGTAGAAACGGAAAAAGTGGAAGAAAAAGCTTAGAATCTATTTTAAAATAGGTTCATAATAAAATAGTAAAATCCCGCCTCTGGCGGGGTTTTGCTTTTTAGGTCAATAAATAGCTAAAGTATTCTTTATAAAAAAGAGCGCCGCAGGTATGAAAACCTTACGGCGCTTGAATGCTAACAAATACAAGAGAGTGTGGCTTATTGCTTTTTTGTTTGGGCGAGCCACTCACCCGATTGCTATTCTTCGAACGCCGGGACAATGTCCAGCAAGCGCTGGACTTCCGGCGTTATCTGATAGTCAGGCTCCTCGGGTGGGTCCAGAATCGCGCGCATGAGCGCGATCTTTTTTGCCCCTTCGATTTGGGGAGACTCCTCCGCGTTAATCGGAACGAACGGGACAAACACTCTAAATAACTGCCCGCTTTCCTCGTACTCGTTCCTGAGGTACGGTAGGTTGTTCTCGCCGTAGCCGGCGTTGAAGCCCGCGGCCTTGAAGTCGGGAACAAGCGAGAATGCGGCGTCAATGTACAGCCGCGCTAACTCCATCGCCCTTTGTGGACTGGGAGAGTCAGAGTCGTCTTCGCTCATTCGTGATTTCTCGAAAATCCGATCCACGCACTCAGCATTAAAGACTGGAATACCTTTGTATTCCCCGAGTACAATCCGATGCTCTACGGTCATGAAGTCGTAGATCTTGCACCAGGTCTGGAAGCGGTCCTCTGCAACCACCATTAACTCCACGGCTTCGGGTGTCTTGAGCCAGGCGGTCATCTCTTCGGCTGTGGCCGAGACAATTTGTTCCGCTACCCACCTCAACGGCGATGTTTCATCAACGTCCATGATCGGTTTGGGGGGATTTTCCAAATCCACCATCCCAATCAAGACGACGAGCAAAAAGGCTTCATCTCGATCGAGGCTTGTGTTCAATCTTCGGAAGTACTCCGGCCGAAAAAGACCCGATTCTCTTCGTACATTTTGCCACGCCCATCTGACATGGTGATCAGTCAGAGTTCCGATGACGGTGATTTTTTTTGCCGCGACCTTTGCGAAAGGCACGAGTGCCGCGGCGGAATTCTTGAGAAAACTGGTGAGGAGCAACATATGCTCCTCCTTTCTGCCCTTTATAAGGGGCAAGTCTACGATCCTTTATTAGGGATCTTCCGAAGCCGGACATGAGTCCTGTTTCGGCTTACTGCCAAAAAATATTTCTGGCAAGAAGCCGAACAGGACGCAAAAGGACTGGTTACAAACCAGTCTTTAAGAATTTTCTCTCTTGTATTGTTAAAGTGCAAGCCGATTGCAAAACGCTTAGGGCATAGTTCCCAAAGCATAGGGCAATACTGGCTAACAAAATCATTTAGATTTTGAAAAACTATTATAGCATATAATTATATGAAAGTCAAGAGTGGCGCCACGTGAGTCCAAAAACCTGAGTCATCCCGGAATTTTTAGGGCTGTAAAAATATCCGGGATCCAGAAATTAGCTTAAATACTGGATCCCGGGTCTCGGATGCACTCGCCCGGGATGACATAGAGGAGGGTTTTTAGACTCACGTTGACGCTGGTGAGCCCAAAAACTACTCAAGTACTTAAGCGTAGTTTGCCCATTTATGGGCCATTTAAGGAAAAAGCCGATAAATCACGTCGTTCGCCTATTCGGCTACGCTCAAGGCGACCCTCAAGTCTAATCGAAGGGGTCGCGAACGACAGTGATAAATCGGCGAACTACATTTCTACTATAAGATTGAATGATTTTAAGTATTTGGACTCACTTAGTTACTAAATATTCCCCTCATTTTACCCATAAAATTCACTTTTTTAGGCAAAATAAATAACCGGCCAGGGAACTTTAGACCGGTGGCCGGTTATTTATTGTAGTTTTTTATTTCAAGTACAGTAGAAACGGCAGCTACATGGCAGCCGGAGTGTTTTTTTCGCCTCTGGCAAACAATTGAACCAAAGCAGATAAGCCAACGAGGATATAGACAATTTTTGGTACCAAGTCAGTCATGTCCATACCAAGCAGTACGAATAAGTCTTTATTTAACAAGCCGACCAGGAGCCAGTTTAAACCGCCAATAATTAGCAGTATAAACGCAAGCGTTTTTATGCCCTTCATTTAAACCATCACCCCCTTCCTTGTTAAGGATGTTAGCATTTCTTCTTATATTTTAGCACAATTTGGAAAGTTGGTCATTTGAGTTTTACCAACCGAACTGTTTGCCGACATCTTCCGGAATTTCACGGCGACGAGCAATTTTTATTTCTCCATTTTGGGCAATAAGCTTAGCCGGCGAAGAAAGTAGGCAATGGTGCGAAGCCAAAGAATCCTGGTAGGCGCCGGTGTCAAATATGGCAATATATAATTCGCCGGCTTCGTCGAGTTTGGGCAGGAGAATATATCCCCCGCCGGCCGTGTATTTATCATCGCTGTCGCAGGAAGAGCCCGCGAGCCATACTTTCTCCAATTTTTTACTATTCATGTGATTCACTGGAACTACGTGCCATTTTTGATGAATGGCCCAGGTGTCTATAAGGTCGTTCATAAAACTGCCGTCTATAACATACCACTTATTTTTACCTTTATTATCAACGGTTTTTTCGGCTAAAATTTTGTAAATGGTTATTTGCGCGGGCGCGGCTACATATCGCCCCCATTCGGCAATTATGTTAGGATGTTTAACTCCCAGTTTGTCCGAATGAGTTTTGGCCGCCTTGACCAGTTGGTGGATAAGATTTTTGGACTTGTAAAAATGTTTCTTTTTTTCGTAAGGTACGGCCGCTCCCCCGCCAATATCTAAAGTATCTAATCCTGGGTTTTTTTCACGCAGTTTTGAGTAAACTTCTATGGCTCTTTTTAAAGGACGGACCAGGCCTTCAATGGTTTCTATTTGGCTGGAAATGTGATAATGCAAAATGGACAAGTTTTTAACTTTTCCTATTTTAAACAACTCTTCTTCGGTAAAGCCAAAACGGTTAAATTTCTTGTCCCAGTGGCTGTTGACCTTTACGTTCAGGTTTACGCGAATGCCAACCTCGCCTTTAAATTTTTCCATGCGTTCCAATTCCACAAAGTCTTCTATAATGGGAATAACTGAAAGGCCTTTGCCGCGCAATTCTTCTATTAGGCTTATATATTTTTCCGTTTTGGGCCCGTTACACGTAACTCGGATTTTAGCGTTAAATTTGTCCTGTTCCACCATGCGTTTTACCAGGTATAGTTCGTTGGCAGAGGCCACATCCAAATTGGCGCCTTCGGCCACTGCCGGAAGCACATATTCCTTGTTCTGGTTTACTTTCATGGCGTAATGGTAGTGGAATTTGCCTTTGTAGCCCAAAACTTTTATGTAAGCATTAAAAGTCTCAATTAAGTCGCGGACCCGGTTTTCTATGACAGTGGGAAAGACTATTTCCGTGGCAGTGCCGTATTTTTTTACAATATCAAAAATATTGTATTGGTAATTGCCTTCGCGGACAATTAGCTCGCCATCCGGGCTAATGTCGAAAAAATGGGTATTGTATTCCTCAATGCCGAGTTTCCAAAACTTTTTAAAGCCGTTCTTTTTTTTGGCCGCTGTGCGGGTTGTCATGGGTAATTAATTAAATAGCTAAAAATTATAGGGTATTTATGAGAATGAGTCAAGGGTTTGTATGTTTATGCCTGTCTAGTAGGATTTATATAATAGAATGGCCTGATATATAAAAAACGCGTCCAGACTGGCAGGCGCGTGCGTTTAATTAAGCCATTGAATTGACTTTGCAATTTTGGAAAATGGAATAGAGAATTTCTGTACTAGTTGATTCAACTCCTTAAATATTATTTTCAACAATGCTACTGTAACATTGGAATTTTTCTTTGTCAATAAAAAACAAATATAGTTGGGGAAAATTATATAGTTTGTGGCCGTGCCACGAACCTGAACTAACTTGTACAGCCCTGAACCAGTTACCATTTCATGGTTCCGGTACAGGGCACGAACCATTCACTAACCGCTAGGTTAGTGAATGGTTCGTGGTGCCCAGGGAGGGAATCGAACCCTCAATCCCTTGCGGGCGACAGATTTTAAGTCTGTAGCGTATACCAGTTCCGCCACCTGGGCAAATGAGATATATAATTTTTTTGTTCTAGATACGTTTATTTATTTTATGGCGTAAGCCATCCGTAGCTTCTTGACCGTCCGACCTGTCCGCCATAGCCTTGGCGTAGGAGGAAGCTTTAGCGGAGTCGAAAGTCTTAGCCTAACACAGCCCGCCTTCATCAGATTTCGGCGCGCAGACTTCGCCTTCAACTTATATTTTAAGTTCGTCCAAATGTTCTTATTTGTCTTGTGGCGCAAGCCAGACGAAGCCTTGGCGAAGTCTGGAGGTGCAGGCGGGAATCGAACCCGCGCATCGCGGTTTTGCAGACCGCAGCGTTACCACTTCGCCACTGCACCTTATATGAGAATCCTTATAATATTAAAACATATTTAAGGTTTATTCAACAGCTAGTAGAAATTACGTGCTTGGTCCCGTCCACAGTGGATCTGCCTTTGTTCCGGTAGTCTGCCAACAATGACAAGCGCGGAAGTTCTAAGTAAGGTAAAACCCCGCCCCGCAAAATGGCGGAACGGGGTTTATAATTATTCCA
>CAZPRQ010000006.1:25432-35141 GCA_964589415.1 uncultured Candidatus Saccharibacteria bacterium | reverse complement strand
CCAATGTAGTCTGGTGGAGTTAAAATTCCTACATTCATCCACGGTTCGTAAATGTTTTTAATTATGCTTGGGTCTGGAAATTCCGCCGGGTTATGTATAATAATTTCTTTGTCGTCGGATTTGGATATTCTGTAAGCCACACTCGGCGCCGTGAGCACTAAATCTAAATTATACTCGCGGGTTAAGCGCTCCTGGACAATATCCATATGTAAGAGTCCTAAAAAGCCGGTACGGAAGCCAAAACCAATGCTAGGGATATTTATTGGCTCGTAGTCTAAGGCCGCGTCCGAAAGTTTTAACTTGCCCATAGCTTCGCGAAGCAGTGGGTAATCGTCTCCACTGGTTGGGAAAATAGTTGCGTAAACCATAGGCTTAATTTGTTTGTAGCCGTCTAAGGGCAGGACTGTCTGCCTGCCTTCAAAAAGCGTAATGGTGTCGCCCACACGAGCTTTGCTAACATCTCTAAGCCCTGTCACAATATAGCCCACTTCCCCTGTTTTAAGCTCAAAATGCTTTTCCATTTGGGGTTTAAAGTAGCCAATGTCCAAACTTTCCGCTTCGGTCTTGCTTTGGATGGCAAAAATCTTTTCTCTTGGTAAAAGCTGGCCGTCAAAAACCCTAACATAAGCCACCACGCCTTTATGCATATCATAAATGGAGTCAAAAATAAGCGCGCGAAGCGGTTTGGTGGAATCACCTTTTGGTTCGGGCAGCCTTCTCACCACGGCTTTTAAAATATCTTCCACGCCTTCGCCGGTTTTGCCGGACGCGTAAAGTATTTCGTCGTCAGTAAAACCAAAAGCCGACTTTATTTCTTCCGCGGTTTTTTTTCGGTCGGAATTTGGCAAGTCAATTTTGTTGACCACGGGAATAATTACCAAATTATGCTCGAGCGCGAGCTGCACGTTGGCCAAAGTTTGCGCTTCTATGCCTTGGGTGGAATCTACAACTAAAATAGCTCCTTCACAGCAAGCCAATGACCTCGACACTTCATAGGTAAAATCTACATGTCCCGGAGTATCTATTAAATTAAGGATATAGCTTTTACCTTCTAGCTGATAGTCCATGCGCACAGGTTGGAGCTTTATGGTTATTCCCCGCTCTCTTTCCAAATCCATTTGGTCCAATAATTGCGCTTTCATATTCCGCATTTCAACAGTATGGGTAATTTCTAAAAGCCGGTCAGCCAAAGTTGACTTGCCGTGGTCTATGTGGGCAATAATGCAAAAGTTTCTAATGTTTTCCTGAGTCATGTAGACTGTATTGTGCCTTATTTGACAGTTTTAATCAAGTTAGGTATAAGTCATGTAAGGAGGTGCGAATGAAAAAAGCAAATCGCACTGTTGCAGCTTGTATTCGACTGAGTAGAAATGAAGAAAGCCAACTCCTTTGCATTGCGAAGCAGCTTGACTGCGAAGGAAACCGTAGTGAAGCTCTGCGCCTGCTAATCCGGCAGGCATATGAAAGACTGAGTAAGCCCGACAACCAGCCCGACAAGCTGGAGGAAGTGCACAGCATGGTGAAAAGGCTTGTCAATGCCATAATTGAGCAGAGAGCGGCTCTAACTCCAGCGCCCCTCAAGCCCAATCAGAACACACATCGCGACCCCCAAGGCGAAAACGAACATCTTGTCTGAAATAAGGCAAGGCCGGACCAATGTCCGGTTTTTTTAATCATATTTTTTAAATACCCGTCTGGTCAATAGGACAAAACTTTTTATTTCTTCCTGCTTAAGCCAAATAGCCATGCCTATAAACGCCGCTACGGAGAGAGCGCCAGAAACCGCTGCTTGAAATAGTATGCCCGGCGCGGTGTGAGTATTAACCATTGGCGCTAACACTCTAAGGGCAAAAAATGCCACAGCTCCCATGACTATGCTTGAAAAGGTCGTCTTAAATATATTTAATGCGATAGATGCGTCAAACCCGGTACTCTGCCAGACATCGCCAGTTTCCAGCTTTAACTGCCTACGTAGCAAAATAAACAATGCCAAAGCGTTAAACAAACTCGCCGCTGTAAAGGCAATTGCCAGTCCATATATACCCTGGTCCAATCCCAAAAGCGAGGACAAAATAATTCCAAGAATGGCGTTTATAGCAATGGCGCACAAATTTACCAATACGGGAGTACGGGTATTGTGTCGGGCAAAAAAAGCTCTCGCCAGCAAAGTAGTCAAGCTTTGGCTCAGGAGCGAAAAACTAAAAATACCTAAGATTGTAAAAGTTCGAATGGTATCTTCCCAGTCAAATTTTCCCGCTCCCAGCAACAACCTCACAATGTAGGCTCTGTAAAGCAATACTAAAATTGTGGCCGGAAGCATAAAGAAAACCAATTGTCTTATGGTTTTGGCCAGGGAAAATATATAGTCCGCGGTTTTACCTCTGGCGAATTGTTCTGAAAGCACGGGGAAAATGGCCACTGCCAGCGAATAAGCAAATATTCCAATTGGCACGGATTGTAAATTATAGGCCTGGTTTAAGGCCGCAATGGAACCCGCGACAAAATGAGACCCAACTACGGTACCTAAAAGCAAAGTAATATTGGAAAGATCAAAAGCCAAAATGCGCGGCAAATACATGCGCATCATTTTTTTTAAACTGGAATCCCCGGTTTTTAAAACGGGTAACCACCTATAATCTGTATTAAATACCGCAATAATTTGAAGCAGCATTTGGAAAATCGCTCCTAAAATTACGCCGTAACCCAGACCCATAATGCCATATATCGGGTACAACCATAAAATACCGGCAATTATTCCAAGATTATACAACAAAGGGGCGGTACTGGCTGCCACAAATCTCTTGTTAGCGTATAAGATCCCTCCGAACAAGGTTGAAATTCCAAATATAATTGGTGAAATTAAAAATAATCTTGTTAAGGAAACCGTAGTTGCCATATAATCCGCCGGGAAGCCGGAAACTAGCCATGTTGTAAGTTCCGGCGTCCAAATGTATAGCAAGGCGCATAACGCAAGCAGTAAAATAATAACCCAATTTAAAACCGTATTTGCAAAAACTTTTGCTTTTTCTTTATCCCGGGTAATTAATTCGGAGAAAATAGGAAGAAAAGCAACTGAAAGTGTGCTTAATACAAAAAGATTGGTAATAAAATCCGGAATTCGAAAAGCTGAAAAATAGGAATCCAAAGCATGCCCTTGACCAAATGTCGTGCTTAATAGGCGTTCCCTATAAAATGCGGCAAATTTTGCTATTAAAGTAAAAAACCCGACAATTAATGCGGCTTTTTGCACTGAAAACGAGTTTATAAACTTATTTGCCGTATTTATCATGGGTAAGTATGAGATGTTGTTTTAAATACCATACCGTAAAAATCGTCCTGCTCCAATTTATTTTCATAGCGAATATAGTTTGTTTCCATGGCAGAGGCTGAAAAACTTTTCCATTCTATTTGTCGGCCAGGAAATTTTACCTCGTGGCTAAAAACCTGCCCTTGCGCTCCGGGCTGTTTTTGTAAAACCATACTGTATCTATCTGTTTCTTTTAGAACATAGGGTAACTTATATTTAATAGTGGCGATCCTGGTTTCGCCGCCTTTTAAAATAATCCAGTTTCCAAAAAAACTTTTGTCCGACTCCTTGCCAATTATGGTCCCGGTTGTCAAATCTCTCACTGCCTGGTTTTGCCACGTTGCAATGTCGGAGTCAACTTTCATCTCCTTGTCTTTTGGCATGTCCAATGGGCGGTAGTCAAAACCGGCCGCTGAAATTAATTGGCTTCCCAGAGGAACAACGACACGAATAAAACTGGAATTTACGGTAAAGTCCGCCAGGGAATTGTTATTTGTCCTTGTTATGGCCAACGTGTTTATTATACTGCCATCCGGCTCAATTTCGGACTTTAGAAAGTAGCTTTGAACAACGCTTAAATCTGTTTTAGTCCCGCCTAGATTACTGCTGTTTATGGTCAAAAAATCGCGGTCTGAATTCAATATTTCGCCGGACCAGCCAAATGAACTAAATGCCGACTGCAAAGTGTTATGTCTCGAGTACGCCAATATATTTTTTTTTCTTATGTTCGATTCCAAAGCTTCCAGCAATCGGGTTTTTTGTTCATTTGGTAATTCGGATATTTTTTGCACAAGCAGTGGAAAAAAATCCGCTAAAACTTTCTTCGGTTCGTTTGTCGGCTCTTCGGTACTTAAAGTTGAGGCCGCTTGCATTTGCTCTATAAAATTTTCACTTGTCAAAGTAAGGCCATAATTTTGCATATCTATAGGGCCTGTAGCATTGAGAATGTCGGAAATAAAGCCAGCGGTAATGGCTATTACCATGTCCGGGGTTTCGCCGCCGGATTTTTCATAAAATACCGAAAGTTTTTTCGCACTCTGAGGAAAATCTATAAACCAATTACTATCCCGCATAAACCAACGATCGTTTACTGCATAAATGGGGTCGGGTGGTAATATTTTTTCCTTCAGTTGCCCGTCTAAATCGTAAATACTGCTTATTTTTAAAGCCGTTATTTGACCATCTAAAAGGCGCATATTACCGTACGTACCTACAAATCCGCCGGTCGCCCTAAGTTCATTATTGTTTTGAAAAATTAAGAGAACGTCTTTTTGACCAACAAGCATTTCTACCAATACACCGTAGATATTATTTAAGGTCGCGAGGCTTTCACTTGCCTTATTTAAATTGCTTACTGTGTTAACAAATTCATCCCTGCGGTCTTGTGGAAGTATGTCGGGATTTACTTCTCCAAATTTTTGACTGGCGGATAATGTTAAGACTGTTGCTTCATTCAGTAACTGTTTTGAAGTTTTTAAAATCTGCCCTGTGTCCGACTCATTAGCAGAAAGACCCGATTGTGTAGATTTTAACAAGCTGACTTGATTATAAAAATCTATCAATTTTACCCCTGCTTCCGAAAGGTCCTTAGATGCCCCTAGAAGTTTTTGTCCATCGCGTTTTTGGGGCACCAAATTTAACAACGCGTTCGTTACACTGCCCAATTTTTCTAACTCGCGCTGTCCGTTTTGAAAACTATCTCTGGCTTTTATAAAATTTGCTTGTGCTAATGAGAAATTTTGCTGTTCCAGCGAATTTTTTGCGTCCTTAAGCTGATCATCCCCCAACAACCCAACCCTAAGCACAGTTTGCTTAACCTGGTTTGCCACTGCCGCCATACCAGCTAGTTTAAAAAATCCCATTATGGCGACGCAAAAAAATGCGAATGCGGCAATGCTGAAACGTAGGTATGGTTTATAAATTTTTTCCCGCCGCTCTATTAAAGATTCCGTGGTACGCTTCCATTCAACCGACAGCCTATAAATTACATACTCCGCCGCTGCCAATAACGCCGTACCAATAATGTAATTAAATTTGTATATAGCATATCCAAAAGTTTTGCAGATAATGTAAATAGCTCCGTAAGAGAATTTCAAGATTGCAAACGGCCATGCCAAAAAAAACAGTTTTGAACTTTTTTTGACTACAAACGAAGTATAATGGTGGGTATGCAGTCTGAATGATTTTATTGCCATAGATCTAGGTTCTTTTGGCTCATTTACTAACGGCTATTGTTTGAAAATTGTGTTTGTCCCCTGTTTACCCGAGAAATGCTGAATAAAATTCCTACTCCCCATAGTATAGCAGTTAGGGATGAACTCCCATAACTAAAAAATGGCAACGGGATACCCGTAAGTGGAACCAAATGAAGCATAGCCGCGATATTAATAAATGCCTGAAATATTATCCATGTGGTAATACCAATGGCCAGGCTCCTGCCAAACGCGTCCGGGGCTTTTTTCGCCAATGAAAGCCCTTTAAAGGCCAGGGCCAAGAAGAGCAATATTAACAATGTTATTCGAATAAACCCCAATTCTTCCGCGGTAACGGCAAAAATTGAATCGCCTATGGCTTCTGGTAAGTAGTTGTGTTTTTGTCGGCTCATCCCATAGCCATACCCCCACCACCCGCCTGAACCTATAGCCAACATTGCCTGGTTTACTTGATAACTTATTCCCTGGGGATCCATTGAAGGATTAAAAAATGTAAGAATTCGATTAAACCGGTAAGGCTCCAATTTAATGAGCAGAGCAAGGGCGCCAATGCCAATCGCGACTATTCCGGTAAAATGCCTAAGCAGCATGCCGGCTGAAAACAGCATTCCCAAGCTTACGGCAATAAAAACAAGCGCAGTGCCGAGGTCAGGCTGCCAAAGAATCAGACCGGCAAACAACACAACTATCAAAAGCGCGGGTAGCAAACCGGTTTTAAATTTGTTTATGTCCCTGCCTTTTCTCTCTATCCAAGCGGCAAGGTAAATTATGAGTCCAAGTTTTGCAAACTCGGAAGGTTGGAAACGTACAGGTCCAATATCCAGCCATCTGGTAGCTCCGCCATGAAAACCGGAAAAATCCGTTACCTTTACGGTAATTAACAAAAGCAGCGATATGGCTAAAATAAACGGGGTGTATTTAATTAACAATCGGTAATTTATTTTGGACAGTACCAACATGCCCAATAGCCCAACACTTACTCCTTGCATTAGCTGGCGTTTTAGGTAAAATGCCGTATCCCCGGTGTTGTTATAGGCTTCAACGGTAGAGGCTGAATATAAAGCGGATAGACCATATAGTAAAAGCGCTCCAACCAGGATAACAAGTAAATAATCTATGCCAAATTTTGTTTTTGGAATGCGGGGCATTTTTATATAAGTCGGGTATTAGTACTGTTTTGCAAAACTGCGAAATTGTTCTCCCCTGTCTTTGTAATTTTTAAACATTCCAAAACTAGCGCATGCCGGGGAGAGCAAAACCACAGCTCCTTCACTTGCGACCTGCTTTATTTGTTCAAATATTTCCGCCATATTTTTGGCATTTTGCATAATTTTTATATTTGAAGCGCCGGCGTTTTCGACCGCGTGCTTAATTTTCTCACCTTCTTGACCAATGTAAATAATGGCATGAATATTATTTGCCCCGGCTATGGCCTTTCCAAGATCATTAAAGTCGGAGTTTTTACTGGAACCGCCCAAAATAAGAATTTCCGGCTCCGAAAATGCTCTAATGGCTGCAATTGCGGTCTCAGGATTGGTAGAAAAAGAATCATTATAAAATTTTATTCCTTTAAATTCGCCTATAAATTCCAACCGGTGTTCAAGCCCGGAGAAATTTTTGAGCACTTGCCTTATTGTAACAATTGACACACCGGCGAGAGTGGCCGCAAGTGAAGCCGCCGAAACATTTTCCAGATTATGACGACCCCTTAATTTTAATTCGGAAATATTGACAATAGGCATTGCAGCTTCCGAGTTTAAACTCAAGTAAAGGGTGTCCCCACTTAAATATGAACCAAATTCAACCGGTCCCTGTAGAGTGACAAAATATTTTTTTGCTTTGCCTTTGTTTCCTATTTCAATCGAAGCCGGGTAATCCGCGTTTATTATGGCGAAGTCTTTTTCTGTTTGAAACTTAACTATTGCCTCCTTGGCATTTCTATATTCCTGTAGGTTCTTATGGTAATCCAAATGGTCCTCAGTAACCATAAGGGCAACACCAATATGAGGGCTAATATCTAAATCCTGGAGCTGAAAACTTGACATTTCATATGCCACCCAGTCATTTGGTTCTAGTTCATCCAATATTTCCAAGGGTTGCTGCTTTCCAATATTACCGGTTAAATACGCTCTACCTTTGCCGCTTTTCTCAAAATGCGCTTTGAGCATCTCGTGAATTAAAGTAGTTGTAGTTCCCTTGCCCTTGGTTCCGGTAACTCCAATGACTTTGGCTGGGCAGTGATGCATAAACCAATTTATTTGGCTGGTTAAAAGCATGCCCTGGCGTTGCTGTTCTATTAGTTCCGGTTCCAGGCAAGAAATTCCCGGGCTTCTAAAAGCAACATCAAACCCTTTTAGCTCGTTTAGGTAACCAGGCCCGAAAATTACTGTTAACCCTAGGTTTCGTATTGACTGCTTCTCAGAATCTTCCCATTCTTGCCATGGCTTAATGTCAAATAGCACGGGCTTTATGCCGTGCTTTATTAAATATGAGGTTATTGCCATGCCTTCCTGCGCGTAACCAAGAACCGCAACAAGTTTTCCGCGTAAATTTTCTATAGTCATTAAAAGTGATTTGTTTCCAACGATGGCTAATTATCAAAAATTGCCGACTACATCATGAACGGCCTTTTTTTAGCACATACCCGGGAAGCTGATTAGTAATTTTCCCTTCACCAACTACCGCACGCCCATTTACAAAAACATGCTCAATACCGGTACTATATTGGTAAGGGTTTTCATAAGTAGATTTATCGGTTATGGCTGACTGGTCAAAAATAACCAGGTCTGCGAAATTCCCAATCTTAATCTCACCTCTTTTAATAAATCCCGCTTTTTTTGCCGGTGTGCTTGTAAGTTTTTGTACTGCTTCCGCTAAAGGAATGTTTTTAGCAGTAAGACAGTGCTTAAGAAATTTTGGAGCCGTTCCGAAGCAGCGAGGATGAACTAACTTTCCCCTATTTTCTTTTGAAAAGCCTCCACCATCGGTAGCAACCATACATAAAGGATGCTCAATAAATTTCCATACTTGCTGCGCTTTTAAATTTTTTTCAAAAACCAACACTTCACTTCCGCCATTTTGGACCAAATGTATAACCGCCTGTTCCGAGGAAATTTCGAGGCTTTTTGCTATTTGGCCAATGGTTTTTCCTACTAAATTTAGACGGCTGGCGGTTGAAGCCACCATTAAACTTGGAAAATGCACCGGGCTGTTGTTTAAATGAACAAGTATTTTACTTCTCTGCACAGGATCCAATAAATTTTTCAGCATTGTAGTTCGGCCACCTTCCACTGCCCATTTTGGCAAATATGAATATAACACCTGCCAAATTGTATCGTAAGGATAAGCATCAAAATGTACGTTTGTCCCTTTGTGGTAGGCGTTCTCAAGCAAGCTTACTATGTGGTCATATTTACCCCAGCTGCCTTCGCCTCTTATTTTTAAATGCGAAATTTTTAAATTGACTTCGGAATTGGCCGCTATATCCAAAACTTCTTCCAAGGCCTCTTCCACCTCACCGTCTTCGTTTCGTAAATGAACGGAAAATAAACCTTGCTCCTTGGCCACCAGCTTAGATAATTCAAACAATTCGAGTTCGGAAATAATTATTTCGTGGGCGTAAGAAAGGCCGCTAGAAAGCCCAAAAGCACCTGCTTTCATACTTTCTTTTAAAACATTTTTTAAAGCTTCCATTTCAGATTTTTCGAGTCCCCTGACCTCGTCCCCTATTAGACCTCGCCTTAGGGTGGAATATCCAACCAGACTTCCCACGTTACAGGCAAAACGTCTGCGCGACAATTCGTCAATATACTCCGCGAAGGATTGCCAATTAATATTTACGCCGTCCAGATTATGCCATTTTTGTATAGAAAGCAGGGCATTTTTGGAAAGCAGTGGTGCCAAGCTTGCCCCGCAATTGCCTATTAAAATTGTTGTAAAACCTTGGGTAATTAGGCTGGAAAAACCAGGGTTATCAAATAGCTGCCAGTATCCGTCACTGTGATTTTGAATATCAATAAACCCTGGGGTTAAAATTTTTCCTTCGGCATCCACCACACCCTCAGCATCGGTTGAAATATTTGGAGCAATATTCACAATCTTATCGCCTGAAATAGCCACATCCAAACGACTGCCGGGCTTTCCGGTTCCATCGTATACCATTGCATTTTTTATAAGTAGTGAATACATG
>CAZPRQ010000006.1:0-25332 GCA_964589415.1 uncultured Candidatus Saccharibacteria bacterium | reverse complement strand
TAAAGTTAAGAGATAAAGGATTGGAGCCCGGTTCGACAGCGAACTCAGGGCAACCGCGGGCAGGCGATTTATGCTTCTTGATTTTTCAGTTAGCCAACAAAATACATTATCACCCCGGCAATGCCGGTTATAGCGGCTATAATCCAAAAGCGCATGGTAATTTTTGTTTCCTGCCAACCCAAGGCTTGAAAATGATGGTGAATTGGAGAAGATAAGAAAATTTTTCGCCTAAATAGTTTTTTTGACACAATTTGCAAAATGGTTGACGCAGCCTCTATCATAAAGACAAAGCCGATTACCGGAAGCAAAAAAACAGAGTTTGTTAAAAAAGCGATTATTGCCAACAATACACCCATACCCATAGAGCCTGTGTCACCCATAAAAAATCGGGCCGGATATACGTTAAACCATAAAAATGAAAGTAGTGAGCCAATAATGACACCAATTAGCGCAGCTAAGTTCTCTTTTCCTTGGATAAACGCAATAAGCCCGTAAGAGAAAAAAGCAATCATTAAAGTGCCCCCGGCCAAACCATCTAATCCATCGGTTTGATTAACCGCGAAACTAGTAGCAATGACGACTAAAAGAAAAAACGGGATAAACCAAATGCCAAAATCCACTGTTCCAAAAAATGGCACATGCAATTGCGTAAATTCCAGTTTAAAATAAAACCACCATGCTCCAATCACGGCCACAATAGCATAGAGCCATATTTTGACTCTAAACCTGAGTCCGTGTCCATTGTTGCCAAGTTTTTTTATATCCAGCCAATCGTCGGCTAAACCAACCAGTGAGGCTCCCAAAAACGCGCCCAGAGGCAAAAGTGTTTCCTTGCGTGTTAAAAAGTTGTATTGGCTCATGGCCGGGGTGTTAAGAAATCTTTCCAAAAACCAGAACGTTATTGCCAGAAATGCCGTTGTAACCCAAACCAAAACACCACCCATGGTTGGAGTCCCGGCTTTAGCAATGTGCATTTTGGTAAAAAGCGGGGTGGAGCCATCGGCTCGGATTTGCTTGCCAAGTTTGTGTTTGTAAAGAAACGCTGTTACTAAAGGCGTGGCGGCAAGGGAAAGAATAAAAGAAAGCGATGTTAAATAAAAAACTTTTAGCAATGATGGAAATTCCATAGGCTTAAAAAATTATTGCCCTTTAATTATACCATAAATTCGCAATAAAACCTATAAAAAATATAATAATCAAATTTAAGCCGATTCTATAATTTGGATCAAATTTGTGTGAAGCTTTTTAGGGCAAGCAAAACTGTAACCAAAGACGGATTGCCAGATATGGTTATAAAAATCTTTACAGCCCACCTCCCCAAGTATACTTACTAAAAATTTCCTCCTTTATTAGCATAATATCCTCCTCCCTTTGTTTACTTCCTAAAACAATAATAATGACGCTGTTATTGCCCTTAATGGCACGAACCGCCATGGCGCCGTCGGCATCCGGGGTTAATCCGGTTTTTATGCTCTCAATATCGTCATGAGTTGCTATTAATTTATTTGTCGCCAATATGTTAAACTGACGATTATTCTCGGAACTGAAATTAAAAGACTTTTTTTTCCCCATTAATGAAAATAGTGCTTTTTTTTGCGTTGCGTCAATTAATTTTCTAACGTCTTCCGCGGTTGAATAGTTTTTTCTGCTATCAAAGCCCCATGGATTGGAAAAATGACTGTTTGTCATATCCAGGCTTTGTGCTTTTCTATTCATTAATTCAGAAAATTGATAACCTGTTTTATATGTAGCATAATTTGCCACTGCCAAGGCCGCGTCATTGGCCGAACCCACCACCATACTGGCAAGTAAGTCGGCAATTTTTATTTTATCTCCGCTTTTTAGCCCCAAAACCGGCCTAATGCTCATTTCATCCTCGTCATTAATGTCCACAATTTCATTTATTTCAAGCTCCTCATAGGCGACCAATGCGGTAAGAAGTTTGGTAAGGCTCGCTATTGAAATCTGAAGCTGCGGCTGTTTGCTTGCTAAAACTTGTCCGGTTTTTACATCGTAAACCAAATAGCTCTTAGCGTTTATTCTTGAAAAATCTAAATTTTTTGGAACACTTAGCTTTGGTGCAGCGGGACTTGGAGTTTTCCCCCGGATGTTTACCATACCTAATACTGCCGGTTTATGTGAATCTAAAAGCGGATAACTACTCTCTTTAAAAGAATTATTTCCTAAAATTTTATGTCCGTTTACCCAAAAATATATCGCAGGAATGAAAAATACAACTAAAAAAATAATGGAAATTATAATATACTTACCATTAAAACAGACCCAATTATATACTGTTTTTGAGTTTAAATGATTAAAATTTTGGAATTTATGCAATTTTGAAATGTTTTGGTCTTTAATTTTACGCCAATTTATAGGTTTTTGTGAAGATTCTCAAATTTACCACCTTTAAATATTATACAGAATTGACAATCTTTCAGCTTGTGGATAATATGACTGGGTGGATAAAAAAGGCAATATTTCCTTTTATAACAAACAATTAAATATAAATCTATGAGTGAAATTGTCATTACTGAGCAAAATTTTGAGCAGGAAGTACTACAGTCAACCCTGCCGGTCATGATAGATTTTTGGGCAGTTTGGTGCGGACCGTGTAAAGTACTTTCGCCCATCGTCGATGAATTGGCGAAAGACTATGAAGGGAAAATAAAGGTTGGTAAAATAAACGTTGATGAAAATGGCCAATTAGCCATGCGTTACAATGTAATGAGCATACCAACGTTAAAATTTTTCAAAAACGGCAAAGTTGTAGGAGAAATGATAGGAGCCGCCCCTAAACAAATAGTCGAAACCGAATTGAAAAAACATCTCTAATTCTAAAAAATCGTCCCGCTAGCGGCGGGACGATTTTTTAGAATTTATATGACTGCCCTGGCTGCAAAATTTTTCTCTGGGCATCTTGAACAGGTAATTTACCCTGTTGATCGGGTTTATTAACGGGCGATATTTCCGGCAATATAGATGGTTGTTTATTATTCTCTGTTTCCTGAATCGAATTCTGATTTTTTTCTGCCTTGGATTTTTGAAGATTAATCTCCGCGACCATACTCCAAATGGGGTTTTCCTTTTTTTGGATGCTTTTGGGTTTTATATTTTGCTTATTTCGATTGTTAGTATTACTGTTACCCGTCCGCCGGTGCCCCGTGTCCCGAAAATTTTCTACTTGACTCTTTATCTGAGACCCATTAAACTGTGTATTTCTAGAGCTGTATGAATGTTGTTTTTTTGGCTCACTTTGTACAGATTCATTTACCAAATTCGCTTTTTTTACTTGTGCGGGAGTATTTTCTGTCAATTCCGAGGAAATGTTTGGCGCAGGCCTGGAAACTGCCAAATTATTATCATCTAACAATTCCTCCGAGTATTTATTTGGAATTTTTATTTCCTGCCCGGCGGATATTTCCCCGCCATTATTGGAATTTATCAGCAGTTCTGCGGTTTCCTGATGAAATTCGGCCCCCATCCAGCGGGAAATTTTTTCCTCTACCTCTAACCTTGGATTGGCGAAGCGTTCTCTTGATACCTTAATTACCTTATCGCCGTTGTCAGTTACCCACTCAGGACTCGGCGGCATGGTTATGGCGGAAAATGGTTCGCTTGCGACTCCATTTATCATTAGCTTTAAAATAATCTGATATTTCGGCAAATTAACCAAATCATTTGGGGTAAAAACCGGCTCAAATTCTGTTTCAAGAAATTCAGCGTCTGCCGCGCCTATACGGAATAAAATCATTGTACCAACGTTTCCAAAAATAGCATCCCTAACTTTCGTACTTTTATCCTGCTCGAGCTGTGATATGTATTGGTGTCCAACAATCAAATTTAATCGGTATTTTCGGGCTTCACTTAAAATAGTTGCAAAACTTTCAGTGGCAAAGTTCTGAAATTCATCAACATACAAATAAAAATCTTTTCTATCGTGCTCCAAAACATCCGTGCGTGACATGGCTGCCAATTGCAGCTTGGTAACAATCATGGCTCCCAATAGAGCAGAGTTATCTTCACCGACCTTGCCTTTAGAAAGGTCCATAATTAATATCTTTCGCTGGTCCATTATTTCTCGCAAATCTATGGTGCTCTTTGGCTGGCCCACAATATTTCGAATAATTCCGGAAGATAAAAATTGCCCAACTTTATTCTGTATAGGCGCAATGGCTTCGGTTCGATACTTTTCATTGTAATTGGCAAACTCGTCTGTCCAAAAAGCCTTTACCATAGGATCGCGAATATTATCAACAATTTTTTTCCTATATTTTTTATCCACATACATGCGAGTAATGCCAAGCAGTGTATTGCCGGGACTGTCTAACAACGCCAAAATTGTATTGTTTAGTATGTATTCCATTCTGGCGGACCATAAATTTGCCCATATTTTAGTAAAAACCCCCATAAGCCCCGAGGCTACTAAATGCTTATACTTTGGATCTACGGATTCCAGAATATTGAACGCTATAGGATAATCCATATCAGCCGGATTAAAGTATATCACATCATTTACGCGGTAATTCGGCACACTGTTTAAAATTCTCTGCACTGAGTCGCCATGAGGGTCTAGGAATGCCACGCCATGCCCATTTCGAATGTCCTGGATAACCATGTTTTCCATAAGCGTGGTTTTACCCATGCCGGTTTTACCAATAAGGTACATATGCCTGCGCCGGTCATCGGTCTTAATACCAAAAGGCACTTCCTTATTACGGAAGTTAGTTTTGGCAAACACGGTAATTTGCTCTTCTGGATCAGTCATATGAACATACCCGATTCCTAATTATACTGTACTCTATTTAACAACTAAAAACAATTTCATTAGCGACGTAGGCGAGTCTATCCCGCCATAGCGGGATAAGCGAGCCGAGGAGCTAATACAGGTCTAATACCTAATCATCCGCCTAGGCGGATGCGAGGAACCTTTATTTTATGCTTACATTTCCACGACCGGCAAATTTGCCGGGGCTTGCGACTTCTTACTCTCTGTTTTCTCAACAGTAGAAGTAGAAGTTGCTCCAATAGGTGTTATGGGGAAATGATAAATTGTGGCCAATTCTTCTATGTTAAATATAGGCATGGGGTTACCCAAATGTATATCGCGGTCCTTATATCCTCGAAATATTAACCTTTTACGGCGCCTTGATTCATGTTCCATATACGCGGCTTCAAGAGTAGGAGATATATGATATTCCAAAGAAGTCCATGTCTTTTTGGTATCCGGCTTAAACTGGTTACCTTGTGTGGATCCGAGCGGGCGATATGAACCAATTACCAAAGCTTTCTTAGCTCCGTCAAATTTCTCTTTTGGCGCTATGTACAGATGCCTGATTTTGGTTTTATAGCCTGGCTTACCTACCTTTCGCTCTATTAAGGTAACTCTTTCTTTTTCAGTCTCAGTCATAAACTGCCAGTTATTCTTTTGTTTATTGCCTTCTTCATGACCATGGGACCCACCTCCAAAAAAGCTAAAGTTCGCGAACCAGTTAAACGGAGTTAGGAGTAAATCCAAAAGACCGCTTTCATGCGGCAATTCTTCGCCAATCAGTTCTTTAACCTTGCGCTCGCCTTTGGGTTTCCATTCATTATCGCCTAGGGGCTGGATTATTATTTGCACGCCATAAAATTCATAGGGTGCCATTTTAGCCAAGGCTTCAAAGTGCGGGGCAAGCGGGTCAATTATTTTTTCTTCCGCCGTCGGATGCTCAAAATCCTTATAAGTTTTAATGGGAATAACTTGATCTTCCAACAGTTTCCATTCGCACCCCCAAATGTCAAATGGTGAGGTATCCGGGTCGTATTCTATGTTGGCCATATAATCCTCGACCTCCGTAATTTCCGCATTTGAATACTGCGCGTAAAAGGAGGCTTCCACCAACTCCCGCATTTTTTTTGGCGCCCGAATAATAAAAGAAATTTTGCCACCCAAAGAGACTATTTCCAAACTGTACCATAATTGCGTCTTACCTTCCACGTATTTATGGGCAAATGTCAAACTTGAATGCAGGGCGTGCATTTGCCCAAATATAGATTCTACTGCCAATGTACTTGTGGTGTTTTCCTTAGGCACTTTTATGTTTAAAAATACCCACTCCTGGCTATGGACAAATTGATGTTCAATTTCTCCTCTATACATTTTGTATAGAATATATAGCACCGCCCATACAAAAAGCAGCCAACCGCCGTATTTAAAGACAGACCAAAAAATTCCAAATATTTCTGTAAAACCGGATAAGGATTGACTTATAAATTCCATGAAAATTTTATATTTTTGTCTCTTTAAAGTCTGACAAAGTCAAAAAACTAAGCAACGACTGCCAGCGCGTACAAATTTTTACTCACTTTACGAAACATTTTTTTATTGGACAGGCCCACTAAAATGGTATTTTTCTTTACAACACGACGTTTAAGCACTTCGTTTATTATTTCTTCCCGGCTCATTGGCTTGCCGCCGTCTTTTAGCACTTCTGAGATTACTTCAGAGACTACTCCAGCCTTATACCCCCATTCAGAAAGCGCGTATATACCCCTTCCAATTAAAATAAAACGACTATCCTTAATAAGCTCGTTGTGAACGGTTTCTTTATACGCGGTTCTTGTGTCGAATTTTGACTTGTTAATCATTTCAGTAATGACGGAATAGTGTTCCGGCTTCCCATGATGTTTTAAAACCAAATATGCCTTGTCACCCACGTCTTTAGGTTTAATTTCCTTCCATGACATAAGACCCCAAAAATTAAAAGAGTTTTTTTCTATCTCATGAGCCAAATCCAAAAAGTTTAAAATTACCTTATCAGTAAGCTCTAATTGATTGGTTCTATAAAAATCTGTCTCTTTAAACGCTTCAAGAAACTCCTGTTCATGGACAGGCTTACCTTTATTTTCCAACAAAGATTTTCCATATCCCGAAAAGTCTTGCAAAAGCTGTCGGTTAAAAAGTATGGTTGACCAGCAATTTTTGTAATTGGCGTGCAAAAAGTTCTCCATCTCGTCTATAAGATGAAGTAAAAAAATAATTGCATTTCTGTCCTTTTCTTCATGAATCCCAAAAAATTCCAATAATTTGTCTTCGGAAATTACTTTGCCGTGTTCATTTATGGTATTTATTAGAAGGTCTCGAGTGCTAATAAAGGCTTCTTTGGACAAACCTTGCTTTCTTAGGTTTTTAATAAGATCCTTTTCAATTTGACGAACTCTTTCCCTGGTCAGATTTTGCTCCGATCCAATGGCAGCTAAAGTTTTTATTTCCATGCCTTGAAGGCCATATCGTTTGGTTAATATTTCCTTATCTCGCTCTTTTAGATTAAATAAAATCTCCCGGACAATTTCTTCCGGATTAAAATGCTGCATGGACTCGCTCTGCTTTGTATGTATTATTGTATCTAAAATTCCCATACGACAAAATATCAAATATCTAAAATTGGGCTTGAATAAGCCTTAAAATTCATTATCTTATTTATATTTTGTATTTTAGCACAAACTAGCTATTATGTCAAATATACTGTATTTAAATGCCTAGATACAAAAAACCACCCCGCATTTAAGGAGTGATTTTGTAAAGCGGCTATATTATGACCTTTTTATGCGCTGCCAGAGCACCAACACAGGAGAAGCAATAAAAATGGAGGAGTAAGTACCAACAATTACGCCCACAAAAAGAGCAAAAACGAACCATCTAATGGTCTCCCCTCCAAAAAGCAACAAGGCCAATAGCACAAACAATACTGTCAGGCTGGTGTTTAAAGAACGTACAATAGTTTGACCAATACTATGATTTACCACAAATTCAATGCTTTGGCCACCATAGACTTTTAAATTTTCCCGAATTCTGTCAAAAACGACAATAGTATCATGGACGGAAAAGCCCAATACAGTTAGCATGGCGGTAACAAACATACTATCAACCTCTATTCCTTTAAAACGACCCAAGAGAGAAAATACTCCTAACACTACCATAAGGTCATGCAGTAGCGCTATTATGGCTGACATCCCAAATCTCCACGAAGTAAGTGGACGGGGTACTCTGCGGAATGCGTATGCCAAATAGAAAATAATCCCCAAAGATACCAAAATAAGTTGATAAAAAGCATTGCGTGTCAATTCCCTTCCAACAACCGGTCCAACCGAGTCAAATCTTAGCTCTTCAAATTTTCCTATTTCACCCGACAACTCCTCCAGCATTTCGTCATGCTTTGCTTTTTCAAGACTCTCGGTTTTAATAATTATGCCATTATTTCCTGCTGTTTGAACTTGAGAATTTTGAAGTCCCTTGCCGGCTAATACTTCCTTAATTTTTCCAATATCCGGCTGCTGCTCAAATTTCAATTCGGTTACAGTCCCTCCTTTAAAATCTATACCGAGCTTTAACCCGTAAACCGAAAGAGAAATAATTCCAAAAGCAAGGAACAAGCCTGAAATTATAAACCACAGCTTATAGTATTTTAGTGTGTTGAACATAATATTCTTAAAATTTACCTAAATATAATTTTTACTTTTGCTAAAATGATTCTACCCCTGCTTCTGTTCAATGACTTTTTTACTAACACCAAAAAGCAATGGATGAGTTAATATGCTATTGCCTATAAAAATTTTTAAAAGCGTCCTTGTTACGGTAATGGCCGTAAACATGGAGATTAATATGCCAATCGCCAGTGTTACTGCAAAACCCTTAATAGAGGGCGTGCCAAAAGCATACAAAATTGCAGTGGTAATAAGGCTGGACATGTTTGAATCGCGAATGGAAAGCCATGCTCTGGCAAAACCATCGTCTATTGCCTTGGCAATATCCTTTCCCGAGCGAATCTCTTCTTTTAACCTCTCAAAAATAAGTATATTCGCGTCGACTGCCATACCTATAGACAAGATAAAGCCGGCAATGCCCGCGAGCGTCAAAGTAACGGGAGAAACGGCATTTAGCAGCATGAGCGCGATATAACTGAGTAAAGCCAGTATGCCAAATTTGGTATTTACCGTAATTCCTAAAAATAGGAACAGTCCCACCAACACAACGGCAGTGAACGAAATACCAATTTTAAAAACAGCAAATGAAATTAATGTGTAGATTATAAGGGCAAAAACTGCGAGCAGTCCGGGAAACCTGTAATAAGAGATCATAAAAACCGCAATTAACAGTAACCCTATTAACCCCGCGATTAAGGATTTATGAATGGATTCTTGCCCCAATGTAGCCCCCACATTCTGCTGTGAAATTAGTTTAATTGGCACGGGCAATGCCCCACTGTTTAACCTGGTGGCTAGATCATTCGCGTCTTTGGTGGTAAAATTACCGGAAATAATTGCAGTGCCGTCTGTTATGGCATTTTGAACCGTGGGAGCGGAAATTAGTTGCCCGTCCAGAAAAATGGCCACCGGTTTTTGGATATTGGCGGATGTAATTTCAGAAAATAATTTGCGGCCCTCATCGTTAAATTCTAGTCGAACAACTGCCTGGCTTCCAACGCCAACACCTTGTTGGAAATCTACTGTTGCTTTTTTTAGCTGTTTGCCGGAAAGACCGCTGGATTTCCACTGCGAATCGGGATCAAAAACTACCTGTCCATCTTTATCCGGTTCAATTACCGGCGGTTCCGGATTTTCCACTTTAAACTCCATGTATGGAGTTTGTCCAATTTGTTTAATTGCATCATTTATATCTTTAATGCCCGGAAGTTCCACAATAACCCTATCGTCTCCGACTACCTGAACAAGAGGCTCTGCCACACCGAAGCTATTAACCCTTCGCTCTATTGTGTCGCGTATGGCATTTAAGGCATCTGCCTTGTCTTGTTGAGCGACATTTTTAAAATCTGCCTCGTAAACCAGGTGGCTACCCCCTTGCAAGTCTAGCCCTAGCCTGACTTTGAATTCTTGGGTATATTTAATTTTTAGCTTTTCCAGGCTTATTTTACTGCCTTTGGGATACACAATCCATAAAGCGGCCGCGGCAAGCAAAATAATACCAAATAACTGGGTAAACAGCTTTATTTTAGGTTTCATCTTACAGTAACAATTAATTAATTCCCAACCATTATAGTAAATTCGTACAGTTTAGGCAACAACCAAAAGAAATTTGCTGCATAATATACTAATCCTTTTTTACTGACTGTTTTAACCATTGGTCAATAGCGGAATATTCACGCTCTTTCCACGAAGCCTGGCTATGGGCTTTTTCCAAAACTTGCCTAAGAGTCATGGCAGCCCCGGGAGCGGGATTTCGTTTGAAAAATGCTTCAATGTTTTTGGCTTCATTATGACTTGTTACGCTACCTAAAGATTGAATAATTCGGTTTAAAAGATTTCCACCAAAACCAAAACGTTTTGTAAGTTCTGTCCAATTTGATTCTATAAACCTCCATGCTTGCTGCCTGGAATACGGATTTCGGATTGCCGAGGCTAATAAAAATGGCGCGTCCTGGTTGCGGACTTTATTAGACAAAGCAAACCTTAAAAACTGTTTTACAAGATTTGGACTCTTTACATAAGCCAAGCTTCTGGCAATCCTATCCTTCTCTTCCTGTGTTGGAGCCGTTTGGTAAAGAGCCATTAGTTTATTGTATTCTGCCTTGCCTCCCCAAGCTGCGGAGGTATAGTATATTACGGACCGCAAATCGGGAGAAAGGTTATTCTTTTTCAATTTTATTTTATGCATCGTAGCCACGGCATAATTTACCACCTGTTTTTCACCCAAACGTCCCAGAGCTGAAAAAATTACACTCCGCATTAATGTAAAGGAATGCGATTCATTTATTTTTGCTCTCCAGCCAAGTTTAGATGCTATAGGCTTTAATAAGGATATAGCTAGCTTTCTAAATTTTTCCTGGGCGGCAGTATTAAATAACAGATTATCTATACTATATAAATTACCGACAATTTCTGTCCACACGGAATAATTATCCTCTTTTTTATACGCAGTTAAAGCTTTAAGGGCCTGTGAAGTTTCCAGGTCGCCGGATTCGGCCAAGGCAAAAACGTCACGAATAACACCAAGCCTGTCTTCCGGACCCAAGACTTTTTGCGTGATTGGCACAAAAAGATCCTCCAGCATATGGGAGGGATATAATGTTCTGTATACCCCTGTTTCGTTGGCATTAAATTTAACCCAACTTTTTAGCGGAATCTTAGTTATTGTTTCTTTTTTTCCCAAAATCATACTACCTTTGCCATTTTTGGATACATAGGTTAAGGGAACATTCCATAAAGTCTTATCGGCGCTGTTATTTTTTTCTAACATGCTTGAGTAAAAGCGCGATTGAGATACAATTAGCCGCCCCTGCCCCTCTAAGGACAAGCTAATAACCGGGTAACCGGGCTTACTTGTCCAGTTACTCATAATTTTTCCAACAGCTTTACCGGAAACTTGCTCTAAAGTTTGCCAAAGGTGCTCTGTGCTTGCGTTTGAGTATGCAAATTCTTTTAAGTACCGGCGCAATCCTTCGCGGAAATTCTTTTCTCCTATATATTCCGCCAACATTCGAATAATACTTGCTCCTTTGGCATAACTAATTGAATCAAAAATTTCACCAATTTCGCTAGGATTATTCACGTTAACTTCAATTGGGTGAGTGGATTTTAACCCGTCCAATTCCAAGGCCTGATTAAGACGACTGTCGCAAAATTGCGTCCACATGTCCCATTTCGGAAACAAACTGGCAGTGCCTAAATGCTCCATATAACTCGCAAAGCCTTCATTTAGCCACAAATGAGTCCACCATTCCATAGTAACCAAATTACCAAACCATTGATGCGCCAATTCGTGGACAATTACAATTGCTACCCACTCCTTGTTTAAGGTGGAAGAGTTTTCCACATCCAGCAATAAGGCAGTTTCCCTATAAGTAATAGCTCCCCAATTTTCCATGGCGCCCGCGGCAAAATCCGGAAGCGCTATTAAATCCATAACTGGCAAGGGGTACTCAATATCAAAGTAGTTTTCAAAAAATTCCAAAGCTCTTACTGCTGTTTGCAGGGCGAAACTGGCCTGATGCTTTTTCCCCGGCGTAGTATATACTCGCACGCGAACGGATTTGAACCTGCTTTTACCAATTGGATTTTTTCGCGCTTTGGTTTTGCTTTCCAAATATTCAAACTCCCCCACCATAAAAGCCACCAAGTATGTGGACATTTTGGGCGTGGGTTCAAATTTTACAATTTTATATCCGGGACTATGTTCTTTTATGTCAATTGGGGTTGTATTTGAAAGGGCAGTCAAATGAGACGGGTGAATTATATTTATCTCAAATACAGCTTTGTGAGCCGGTTCGTCAAAACAAGGAAAAGCTCTCCTAGCATCGGTAGCTTCAAACTGAGTAGTGGCCAAATAATTTTCTCTGCCATTATGCGCGTACTTGCTGCGGTAAAAGCCATGTAATTTGTCATTTAACACGCCGCGGAATACCAGCCGTATTTTTGATTTGCCTTTGGGCAAACTCTTGGGAAAAACCAAAGTCGCCGTATCATTTTTTTCCTGGTACGTTATTTTGGCCGCCCAAACCTCGGCTTCGCCTTTTACCCATTCAGCCTTTTCAATATTTAAATTCTTGCTATGCAAAGTAACATTTTTAGTTGCCTTGCCCACTTCCAAATTTATGGTCTCCCAGCCTTCAAAGACAAAAGCATCCAAATCCGGTTTTAAGGTTAGCTCATACCGAATAGGCTTAATATGCTCTGGCAAACGAACAGAAATTTGTTTAGTACTCATATACTGGTGTTAATTTTAAAGCTTAATATCTTTCCAAACATTTTCTAGCCTATACTACAATACTACAGAGTATTGTAGTATTAGTCTATTTATTTTGAATAAGCAAATTCATCAGATTTTTGTATTGTTTAGATTTTTCATCCACCTTAGATAGTATTTTTATCATCGCCTCTTTTTGTTTTAATGTGGAATTTTTCACCCAGTACTCAAGCATTAGTTGTGGCCAATAATACATTGAGTGCTTGCGTTTAATACCTTTCATGGTAAAGGGCTTCTCATTTTCTTGACGTACGGAACGTTTCTTTTTTATCCTCTCAAGTATGTTCCTATAACCGTCACCGGAGGTATTAAGCCAAGTTACAACTCTCGAAACTGTAGTGGGACTAACTTTCAATTCCCCTGAAATGTCCTCGTATGTGTAGTTTTCTAATAACAGGCCAGCTATACGCAATCTCCTTGCCAACATTTCCATTTCCTGTTTGCCCAAAAGGTCAGTTAGTAACTCCGCCGCCTCAGTCGCATTTTTTGTATCAGCAATAGCTGTACATAAATCCACAATCATTTCTTGCGTGTAGACCTTGCTCGTTTTCTGTCTTTTGGGAAATTTTGCCATATTTTAGCTTTTAAAATAATTTTACTAATACTCCAATACTACAGAGTATTGGAGTATTAGTATTATAACATGACTTATGGTTTATTTTTGGTTTTGTAAATATTGTTTAAATTTTTGCACGGCTTGGGCGCGCATGGAGAGAGAGTGTTTTTCCGAGCGTTCCATTTCTCCAAAGGTTTTGCAATGCCCTTCTGGCACAAAAATAGTTCCGTAACCAAAATCTTTTTCTCCTCTTGGTTTCACTATTTCTCCGTTTAAAGACCCGGTAAAATATTCACACCTGCTTATGCCGTCAAAATAGCCGACTATTGTTTCTACCCTAGCTTTGCTGTTGCCGAGAGCTTCGGTAAGTTCTGAAATTTTTACCAAGCCTACCGCGTCCTCAAGCCACTTTACCAATGGGCCGGGAAAACCATTTAGGGCATCCAAGTATAGTGCCGAATCTTCCACAATACATTCGCCAAATCCTGCCGCACGAGCTTGGCTTAGCTTATGCTCGATTATTTTACGCGGGTCCAATTCCTGAATTTCATCCAGTCGCATAGATATTTGTTCAACTAAAATAGGCGCGAGCAAATCTCGAACTTCTTCATACTTCCTGCTATTGCCAGTAATAAATTTCATACATAATTTATAATTTTTTATATCATTGAGCCTGGCTACATTATAACATGTGAGTACAGAAACCTTAGTCATCCCGCCTGCCTGCCCTGCCTACCGGCAGGCAGGGAATTTTTAGGGCTGTGAAGCTATCCGGGATCCAGAAGTTGGTTTAGATACTGGATCTTGGGATCTTCGCCTGCGTCTCAAGCTTCATCAAAACCACTCGGGATACGCAGATAACTTCGGTGGACAAGTCGGGTGCATCTGTTTGCCGACGAGGCAGGCTCGCCCGGGATGACACATGAGGGGGTTTTTGGACTCCCGTTATAACTTATTTTATCTAGATAAGCACATGCAAAATCACACCCAAATTAATGGGTGTGATTTGAATCTTCGTGATTATGATCTTCTTTGCTTTCCATGGCCGGTTCGTTCTTTTTTTTCTCCTGGCTTAGCCGGTCTATTTCGTCGTTTATTTTTTTGCTGTACTCCTTTAGTTTATCTCCGCCATTAACCAAAAGTTCAGCCACTTTTACAGGATCGACATTTAAAAGCGAGCTCATGGCCACTACTGTCGCCGAAGTGGTGGCAATATTTTGATCCATATGCTGCTGGTGCATAAACAGTTCATAAAGCACTTTTTCTGTTTTGGAAGGTTCTTTTTTCTTAAAATCGCTAGTCATAGTATAATTTCCTGATTAACTGGTTAATTAGAATGATTGAATTATACTCTAATTAGCTAATAAATTCAAGGCTTCTTTAAAAAGTTTTTTATAAAATTTATGATATTTCTTGCCAGTCTTACCTTGGAGAGGCCGAGGTCGACGCGGCGGTTGAAATTGCGACGGTTTTATGTTAAGCTATGTGGTTATCAAAGGAGGCAATATGAAGCACTATAAGCTATGGATGGCGATTTCCGGGACGACCGGATTCAGTTTCTTCCTAATAGCAAATTTCACCAACTTACTACTTGGTCTTTCCGTTGTTGCAGGAGTTCTACAACTAGCAGTAAACTTATTCGTATTTGTTGTCTGGCTCAAAATATTTGCGAACAGTTCTGGACTCCTGAAGTTCGTAGCATTTTGGGGGGTAGTTGTTCCACTCCTTATGGCCTCAATTACTATATATCGGGTATTGTTGCCGCTAATCGGCCTAGTCTAGCGCTAGGCCCTTTTTTTGTACATATTATTAGTTCTTACCATGGCATTTCTTAAACTTTTTCCCGCTGCCGCAGGGGCAGGGGTCATTGCGACCCACTTTGGCCAATTCCTCTACGGTTTTTCCCAACTCGGCCGCTATGGAACTTAGAGCCGAAGAGACACCTACTTGTTGCCCAGAAGAATCTGGAGAGCCAAATTGCTTGGTGGAGTTAGTTTCGTTGGTAACCAGCTTGGTTGGATCTATGGTTTTAACTTCGGGCTGTTTGACTTCAATAGACACCCGAAATATGCCATAAACAATCTGCCTGTTAATTTCCGCGGAAAGCTGCTGGAACATTTCATGGCCTTCACGCTTGTATTCCACAAGTGGGTCTCTCTGGCCATAACCACGAAGCCTAACACTGTCTCGCAAATGGTCCATGGTATCTAGATGTTCCATCCATAAGTTATCCAGGGCATTTAGCGCCACAAAACGCATGGCCCCTTCAAACATTTCCTTACCCAAAGCTTTTTCCCTTGCTTCCAACTCCTCGGTCGCAGCCTTAAACAATTCATCCGCGATTACAAATTCCCTGTCAGCCGAATTTTTTACGGCTTCATCCAATATGCTTTCCATGCCTTTTTTAACAGGGAAAAGCGTATTCGCGGCTTTTACAACGCTCTCAATAGAAAAGGTACTTAATCCCTTTTCATCTATTTCTTGGGCCGCAAGCGCAACTAAACTGCTTATTTCGGTTTGCAGCAATTTTAAAATATCCGCTTTTAAATCTTGTATTTTACTTTCTTCCGAACCGGGCAAATAAGCACGCCTTCGTTTGTAAATGACATTGCGCTGGTGGTTTAATACGTCGTCAAACTCAAGCACATGTTTTCTGGTATCAAAGTTTAGTCCTTCAATTTTCTTTTGTGCCGATTCTATAGACTTAGAAACCATACCCGCTTCTATGGGCTGGTCCTCCGGCAATTTAAGCATATCCATCATGCGCTTCATGCGATCACCACCAAACAAGCGCATAAGATCGTCCTCCATGGACTCGAAAAACTGAGTTGAACCCGGGTCCCCTTGCCGTCCCGCGCGGCCTCTGAGCTGGTTATCTATACGGCGCGATTCATGACGTTCACTGCCAATAACATGCAAACCTCCGGCTTTTCGCACCAGTTCCGCCTCTTCAAAATCCACCGGGTTGCCGCCAAGCAAAATATCCACGCCACGTCCTGCAATATTGGTAGCCAAAGTTATTTGCCCAAGCCTGCCGGCCTGGGAAATTATTTGAGCCTCTCGCTCATGATTTTTGGCATTTAAAATTTCAAACTTTAATCCTTCATTCTTTAAATATTTTGCCAGTTCTTCGTTTTTGGCAATACTCACGGTACCAATAAGCACCGGCTGGCCTTTTTCGTTACGAGCCTTAATTTCCCTGGCAATTGCCGCGAACTTTCCCGCCTCAGTCTTGTAAACCAAGTCATGCATGTCCTGGCGCACCATTTCACGGTTAGTGGGAATTTGGTCTACGGTCAAACGGTAAATTTTAAAGAATTCCTCTTCCTCTGTCTTGGCCGTACCCGTCATGCCGGAGAGCTTAAAATACAAACGGAATAAATTTTGAAAAGTTATGGTGGCTAAAGTTTTGCTTTCCTGCTGGATTTTAACGTTTTCTTTGGCTTCAATGGCTTGGTGCAGACCCTCGGAATATCTTCGTCCGAACATTAACCTGCCCGTAAATTCATCTACTATGACAATTTCACCGTCCCTAACCACATAATCCCTATCTTTTTTAAACAATGTTTTTGCCCTTAGCGCCTGCTCTATATGGTGAATGGTTGTTACGCCGTTGGATGTGTCATAAATATTCGGCACATTGAGGGCTTTTTCTATTTTATTTATTCCGTCATCCGTAAGGCTGGCCGATTTATGTTTTTCATCCACGGCATAATCTGTCTGATCATTGAGCGTATCTACCAATCTGCCAAATTGGTTGTACTTATCTGTCGGATCCGTGTCCGGCATAGATATAATAAGCGGTGTTCGAGCTTCGTCTATTAGTATGCTGTCAACTTCGTCAACAATGACATAAAATAAATCTCGCTGAACCAGAGCTTGAGCATTTGGCGCCATATTGTCACGCAAATAATCGAACCCAAATTCGTTATTGGTACCATATGTAATATCGGCGCCATACGCGGCTCTTCGGGTTATGGGACGCATGTGCTTAACGTCCATAACCAAACCTTGAGTTTGGCTTTCAAGTTTTTCTATTTCTTCAGCCTCCGGAGCGTAAGTCGGGTCGTACAAAAACGAAGCTTCGTGCTGAATAGATGCTACCGAAATACCTAAATAATGGTAAACCTTGCCCATAAGCGACGCTTGCCAGCGCGCCAAGTAATCGTTAACCGTTACCAAATGCGCGCCTTTGCCTGCCAATGAATATAAAACAAGCGGCAGGGTGGCCGTAAGAGTCTTGCCTTCCCCGGTTTTCATTTCCGCTATTTTACCTTCAGCCAGAGCGAAACCTCCCACAACCTGGACGTCATAGTGGAACTGGCCAATGGCCCGTTTAGCCGCTTCGCGAGTTAGTGCGAAAACTCTCGGGGCAATACTCATTAAGAATTGCTGGATTTCTTTATTTATTTCAAAATCTCTTTTATTCTCTGCTTTTTTTGCCAAACTGGATACATTTTGCTTAAAGCCAGCAATTTCCTGGCGCATTTGCTCCTGGCTCAAATTGGAAATATCGCCTTTAACCTCGTTTACGAGACTAAGCTGGCTCGCGTAAATATCTAAAGCGGTTTTGTTAATTCCGAAAATTTTGGAAAAAATTGACATAAATAAGGGATATTTTACATTTTACTTTAAGTTTTGCCTTCCAAGTATACCAAAAAACTGCGCAAAAAGATAGACAAAACTAAAACCCTCAAAATCAAATGAAGGTTTAATGTATATAAATATATAAATAGTATTTCTAATTACCTTTTCGGCGAGAAATTTTTTTGTCTTTAGCTTTTAACATTTGTTCCTTTATTTTAGGCACTACCATATCCAAGGCCTGGTAAAAATCCTCTCCCCAAGCTTCGGCGTAATACCCATGCGGCTTCACATCAATTTCCGCTCTGGCAATTTGTCCGCTTTTGTGTTTTTTGTCCATTTCCACTTCAACCCTAATCTTGTCTTCCGCCTTAAAAAATTTAACAAGTTTGTCCAATTTTGACTCTATGGCTGCCCGAATCGCGGGCGTTAAGGTTGTATTGGTAGCTTTTATGTTTATATTCATATAATCTCTAATTTAATGCCAGAAACCTCTCACATCATGTATTTACATTATATCATACCTCCAAACTTTTTAGCTCATTTGGAGAAAAGCCAACAAACTCGGGTTCAAAATTAAGTAACACGCCGGTCATAACATAAACCTTTTTTCTGACCGATTTCGCAAGTTTTAACACATCGCTAGCCGTGGCATGTCCGCTAAAATTCAATACAATGGCCGGCTGGCTTGCATTAATTGCCGCGCCACCGACAACAAAACCCTTTAACCCGCAAATATCTATCAAAAATGCGGCCGGGGTTTTAAACCCCTGAGCAACCTTGAGCGCCGGTCCCATAAAATTCAAGCGACTTGCTACATGTAAGCCGAATATTTCTGTGAGCTGTTTTTTTAGCTTTTCCATGGCTTTTTCGGTAATAACCGGGCCTCTGAAAAATGATCCGGCATTGCCGTTTTTTGGTCGGCTTGGATAGGGAAATTTTTCATCCCGAATGCGAATAATTTCCTCCCGAATTATTTTTATTTGCTCCCGTGGCCGCACTTTTGAATTTATGGCCTTTGCGACTTTTATGCTCGACTTTAAATCTTTATAGCTTAAGTTCGGGCGACCTAGCTTATTTAACCGCAGAGTAACGTAAAAAATTAAATATTTGTTTTTATCTGATGAGTTAAAAATGCTGGAACGATAGCCAAAGCCACACTGTTTGTTAGTAAGTTCCAATATTTGCTTGGTTGTTCTGTCAAATACCGTAACGGAACAGAGTATCTGGCTTGCCTCCTGTCCGTACGCGCCTACGTTTTGTACGGCAATCGCCCCCGTGGAACCTGGAATGTGGGAAAGATTTTCAATTCCCCACCAGCCGTTGGTTACAGCAAAAGACACCAAATCGTCCCAATTATGCCCAGCCGAGACTTTTAATATCACCTCCCTTTCATTATCTCTAATTATTTCAATTCCAAAGCCAGAAATCTTAATAACCAACCCGTCAAAACCTCTGTCATTAATTAACACGTTGCTTCCTCCGGCCAACACAAAAACCGAAAGCTTGTTTGTTTCCGCGAACTCATAAGCCTCCAGAGCCTCAAGCTGATTTTTTACTTCACAAAAATACTTTGCCGCCCCGCCAATTTTAAAGGTGGTATATTTGGCTAACGGAATATTTTTCTTAATTTGCATTGGGATTTTCAATAAATTCATAAGCCAAACGGTTTAACGCTCCAACGGCCATAATTACAACCACGTCACCGGGGGCTGTTTCTAAATTTAAAATACCGAGCGCTTCATTTTTTGAACTCACCAGCCTCGCGTGGTTATGGTGCTTCTTGACTTCGCCAATCACTTCGCCTGAAGTAATTGTCGCCTGGCCGGCCCTTTCCCTGGCAGGATAAATTTCCGAAAGTAAGACCTCATCCGCAGACGCGAAACAAACAGCCAGCTCCGGCAGCGTTGCCCTGGTTCTGGAAAACGTATGCGGCTCAAACACCGCCCAAATTTTAGACTTGGGAAACTTAAGCCTGGCGGCTTCCAAAGTTTCCCTTACCGCCGTAGGGTGATGAGCATAATCATTTATGCATATAACGCCATTTTTTTTACCAACTTCCTCAAACCGCCTTTTTATACCCTTATATGTTAGTAAGTCCAAACTAAAATTAGTGGGCTCAAAACCCAAAGTTCTAAGCGTAGCAATGCCCGCCAAAGCATTGTATACGTTTATTTTTCCCGGCAACTGAATTTGATATTCCTCGGACAATCCCAGTGCTTGGCTTAACTTATCCTTGGAAAACTTGTTTACAATTTTCATTTTGGTATATTCTTTATCGTACTCCACGTTTTGGACAAAAAAATCTTCGCTTTCATCAAACCCAAAACTTACCGAACTAACGTTACTCTCGTGAACCAGTTTTACCAAAGCATCACTGTCGCCATTGTAAACAATTAACCCGTCCACGGGCATGTTGGCAATTAGCTGCCTAAATTCGTCCTGCATAACTTCAAAGGACGGAAATAAATCGGGATGATCCCATTCCAAATTAGTCAAGACTAAAATGTCGGGCTTGTAATAATGAAATTTAGGTGTCGGGTCGTCATATTCACTTTTATATTCATCCCCTTCAAACACGAAATAATGACCCTTGCCGGCATGAAAATTGGAATTATAATTTATAAGCACACCCCCAACCATAAACGCGCTGTCATCCATACCTTTTAGCAAATGACCAATAAGTCCCGCCGTGGTGGATTTTCCGTGAGTGCCTGCCACCACAACCCGCAGGAAATCCCTCGTCAATTCATAAGCCAGTTCGGGAAAACCGCAATGCGGCATATTGTTTTCCACAATATATTTTACCTCCGGATTATTTTCGTCCTCTCCCGCGGACAAAACAAACAGGTCGGCTCCCGCAGATTGTACATGCTTTTCACTATATCCTTTATGGTAAATTATTCCTTCATCCTCCAAAATCTCTTTGGCCGGACTATATACCTCGCTGGAATCGGAGCCTAAAACCTCAAAGCCCGACTGCCGAGCTAAGCCAGCCACCGCGGACATGGCAATTCCGCCAATACCCACAAAATAAATTTTTCTTATGTTACTTATATCCATAAATTTACGAAGCAGAAAATTTACTTTTTTTCTTAATTAATTCCAAAATTTTTGGCGCGTGAACCTGTGCCTGCTTTAACCCTTCCTCATAATAAAATTTCAACGTTTCAGGTGTAAAACTAAAATATGTTATTTTTGGCAAATCTAAATCTATTAAGTAATCACAGGGGTCAATTTCCGGAGATTTTTTATTTGCCCACATTGCCACATCCAGGCTTTTTCCTAAAATTTCCAGCACCCCCCGTTCATAGTTAGTTGAACCAAAATCTTCCGTACTTTTATTAAATATTTTATCCAGTAAAGTTTCCATAGACTCAATGGGCAAAATTTTCTTAGCCCAATTGAAAAATTTTTTTACGCTTAGCTGCTGCTGGCCAAAAATACGCTTTGCACCCCTCACGTTGATGCCAATGGTTATATCCAATCCGGCTTGGTTGAGCAAATTAATAGGTACAATATTTAACAGGCCACCATCGACTAGGATTTTATTTCCCCACAATGCCGGTTCAAACAATCCGGGAACCGAACAAGATATACAGGCCGCGCGCGCGACATCTCCCATACACAGAACCACCTCCTCTCCATTGTCTATATCTACAGCAGCAAAAGCCATTTTCGGCTTAGCCTCCTCAAAAGTAAGTCCATTAAACAACAGGCGTAATTTCTGTTCAAAAGGAGCCAAAGTATACAAACCGCTCCTGGTTTTTGATGACTCAACAAAACCCTTTAAATTTTTTGAATTTAAGTGTAAAATTATTTCTTTAAATTCTTGGAGCTTGCCCGCACCATACGCGGCGGCAACCAAGGAGCCTCCACTACATGCGGCTATATAGTGTATAGGCACATTGGCTTTATCCATACCCTCTAAAAATCCAACATAAAAAGTACTGCGATTGCCCGAGCCGCTAAGCGCTAAGCCTACCGACGGTTGTGTATCAAGTCTCATAACCCGCCCTCCGCCACAGACAAAACAATATTGGAAATTTGCTCCGTTCCGTTTTTTGGCATTAGCTCACCCATGTGTTTTTTTAGGCGTTCCTGAAGATCTCCGTCTATTAACATTTTTCTAACAACCCTCACCAAACCTTCGGATGAAATGTATTTTTGACTAAGCACTACCGCCGCGCCGCGTGATGCCACGTAAAACGCGTTCTCTTCCTGGTGGGAATCCGGCATTGGTATAATTATAGCCGGTTTCCCCATGTATGAAAGCTCGCTAATTGTACCAATTCCCGCGCGCGTTAAAACAATATCAGCCGCGGCAAAAGCCATTTCCGCATTAGGCATAAACTCATAAGGGTGGTAATTTTTTGAAGGTTTATAAAAATTTTTGCTTTTTCCGGTAATATGAATAATTTCAACAATTTTTGTCAGTTCCGGCAAACTTGTTTGAATAAGTTCATTTATAGCAACTGCTCCGGTACCGCCGCCAATTACCGCCAAAACCGGAAGCTCACCGCTTAATTCCAGTTCCAAAATTGCTTGCTTTTTGTTTACAGTAGAAAAACTTTTTCTCACAGCGTTACCAGTCCATGCCACCTTATTTTTTTTGGCCTCATAAAAAATTCCCAGACCGCTTACAAAATTTTTGGCTGTTTCTTCAAACACGACAGTTATTTTTTTGGCAGTGTATTGGGACAATCGATTCGCCAATCCCGCCTGCACATCCTGCTGGTGCATAACCACAGGAATACGCAAAAACCACGCGGCCCAAACTACCGGAACTTGGACAAACGCTCCCGCTCCAAACACACAGTCCGGGCGAAAAGATTTTAATATCGTAAAAGACTGGAAAAATCCCAGCGCTATTTCGAACGGCGACACCAAATTTTTTAAACTAAGGTATCTTCTGAATTTCCCGGCAAAAATTGCCACAAAAGGAATACCTGCCGCTTGTGCCATAGCCCTTTCCGGCCCCTGCCTGGTTCCAACCAACAAAAACTTGGCTTTATGATGACTTTGCTTAATATGCTCAGCTACGGCAAGCAGTGGGCTCACAGGGCCTCCACTACCTCCCCCGACCAATAAAATTTTCATATAAACATTAGCTTTATAATTTTTTTATACTATCCTCATATAATTGCAGTGTCGCGGTCGCGGTTTTGTGCCAATCAAACATAGAACTTCTTTGCAAGCTTTTTTGCTGCTGCTGCCCGTAAAACTGGCTATCTTTGGCTACCAAAGCCATTTTATCCGCAATATCATCCAAATTTTCAGGATCAAAATATATAGCCGCGTTATCATAAATTTCATTAAATACCCCAATATTTGAAACAACCAAAGGCAACCCAAATTGCATGGCTTCTACGCCAGGCAAGCCAAATCCCTCATATTTTGAAGCTGAGACAAACGCGTGGGCGCCTCTATACAGCGCTGATAAAGTAAAGTCATCCACATAGCCGGTAAAAACCAAGTGCTCCTTGTGCTGAATATCCATTGCGTGATGCTTAATGTCCGGATAATGCGGATCACTTTTCCCGACAATAACCAAATCCATTTCCAACCTGTATTTTTTTAAAAACGCGTCAAAACCTCTCGTCAACTGGATTAAATTTTTGTTTCGCTGCAGCACGCCGACAAATAAAAAATATGGCCGGTGCAGACGATACGAACTTTTTACAGACGCGGCATTCTCCGCTGTTACATCTGCTCTTAAAAAGCTGCCTTCGTAAATTACCGCTATTTTTTCTCCTTCTACTTGCAAGATATTTTTTATTTCATTTTTTGAATGCTCCGAAACTGTAATAATTTTTTTGCTGGCAACAGCCGCGTGTTCAATAACCTTTTTATAAGCTTGAAAATGCAGCCAATGAGTTTTTTTTGCCCCGCCCACGACATGATGAATAACGTCATGAATAGTAACCACAAACGGTCTTTTATACAAAATTGGGACATTAAAATTCGGAAAATGCATTAGCTCCACCGGGTATTTGTTTAATAAACCGGGCAGCCTCAATTGCTCGCCAACGGAATAATGCCTAAAGGGCGCGGCAACCATTTTCACATTTATGTATTTTTCCAAGCTTTCCCTGTCTTTGGATTCCAAAAATTCCGGATGGTAAAAAAGGATATAGCTATTTTGCCTGTCTATTTCAAGCAAGTTAAACACCAGCTGAGAAACATAGCGCCCAATTCCCCCATGAGAATTACCCATCATTCGAATGTCAATTCCAATTGTCATAATACTTTATTTTACTTTAAAGACTGTAATTGGCTCAAAACGGCCCGCGCCGTACTTTCCCATGTAAACTCATTAGCCCGCTTTAGACCTTTGTTAATTAATTCCTCACGAAGCGGCATATTTGTTAACACTTCATTTATAGCCTTTGCCAAGTCTTCTGCCGAATACGGATTAACCAGCAAAGCCGCGTCACCAATAACTTCGGGTATAGATGTTACTTGGCTGGCAACCACTGGAACACCTAAAGCTGCCGCCTCAAGCGGCTGAAAGCCAAAGCCTTCATATAGGCTTGGATAAACCAAAGCTTCCGACAGCTTAATGAGCGCGGGTTTATCCTGCTCTTTAACATAACCCAGCCAGTGTACTCGCTGTTTTATGGGGCCGGACTTTAGCCGCCGCATAAGCTTTTGAGACTTCCATCCCAATTTCCCGGCTATTACCAAATGCACTGGTTCCGCCGTCATTTCAAAAGCTTTTAACAAGGTATGCAAATTTTTTCTCGGCTCCAGGGTATTTACAAAAATAATATATCTGCGAGGTAAATTATAAGTATTTCTAACCTCTCGTTGTTTTTCCACGGGAATGTCCAACTTATAACAAGAATGGTCTATTCCCGGATACGCGACGTTTATTTTTTCTTCGTCGGTTTTAAATACCCTGACAATATCGCGTTTTGTATACTCCGAAACCGCGACTAGGCCGTTTGCTCTCTGAATGTTTTTATTGAAATTTACGAACCTATGCCACAACCTGCGCTTAATATCATAAAACTCCGGGGCAACAATTGGCGAAAGATCATGAACCGTTAACAAAAGTTTGTCGTGGGCCCGCAGTGAAATTTGATTTATATTTGGCATAAATAAAACATCAAATTCACCTATCAAATTATGAAGCTTTAATACACCCACTTTCATAAAAACATTTAGAAGCTTGTTTGGAATACTCGTACGCGCGAGGCGCGCGTTTACATAGTGAAAATCCGCGGCAAGCGGAGCTTGCCTCCAAGAATTATAAAATAATATGTACTGATTCTGCCGGTCCAGCTTAAGGAGCGCCTGAGTCAAATTTAGAGTGTAATTTTCCACCCCGCTGACCGAACCGCTTTGTAGGCTGCGCAAGTCTATGGCAATTTTCATAGCAATTTCTAACTAGTTAACAATTTTATCCACCTCTGCAGCTATTGCTGTTTTAAATTTATCCTCGCTG
>CAZPRQ010000005.1:0-35801 GCA_964589415.1 uncultured Candidatus Saccharibacteria bacterium | reverse complement strand
ATAATTTTGTATAATAGATAGGCTAATAAAATGTAGTAAATTATATTATTTCGGGGTATAGTATACCGGTAGTACGCGCCCACTTGCCCCGTTAAATATTTGCCCATGTACGGGATGTAGTATAGTGGTAGTACGCGTCCATGGGGTGGATGTAGTCTGGGTTCGATTCCCAGCATCCCGACCAAGGGCAAATTAATATTTAACGGGGTGAAGGGTGGGCGTAGACTGGGTTCAATTCCCAGTACCCCGACCACAAAAAAACATCACTTTAAGTGATGTTTTTTTGTGGTCGTTAATATAGGTGGGAATTGAAGCCGACAGATAAAACGTGCCTAAACGGCACGTTTTAGATGCGGCCGGCTTTCGACAGGAAAACTCACCGGTACCATGAGCCTTTAAAATGGTGGTGAGTTTGGGGGAGAAAGAATTTACAGCAGCCCGATATCATCCAGTAATTATAGGTTGATTGGAAACTTCCCAGTTTACCCCGTAGCGAGCCAAAGGCCTGCTACTGGGGCATCCCGACCATGAACCACTCGCTGACTCGGGTTCATGGCGCGCCAAGTTCCATGCTATTAACAAAGATCATCTTTGCTCAGTGCAAAGATGATCTTTGTCATAGATGATCTTTGTTACAGACTTATTAATTTCGCTTAATAAAGCGACTTTTCATTATTATAACTTGACATGATTAATAAAATATGCTATATTTAGTCTTAAAATTATGATTGTTCTTTATAATAATCTTAATTTTGACTGCATTTTAAAATTATAAAAAGATTTATGTGTATCTCCCTTAATTTTGCAGGGCGAAAGTTGATTTTTTATGTCAAGAAATTAACTTGCGCCCTGTAAGCCCATAATCACTTAGTACTGGTTGGCGCTTGGTGAGTGGCAAGGGAGGAGCGTGTTATGTCTAGAGAAGAAAAAAAGGAGCAAGCAAGTAAATATAATCTCTTGCTTGTGGACTGTGAGCGCGGAGTTGTTGGCGTAGAAAACATGGTAGCCTTCGGGCTACGCCACTACGTGGACATCTGGGAAGACCAGGTTTCAGGCGCGCGTTTCAGGACGGTTACTAATACCTTGGCACTATGCTGCAAAAAGGGCAGGGTCCACCAATCAGGATATAAATGCCCTGGTGGTTGGAACCCTTCCGGATTCCACGGTGGTGAAGCTGCCAATTTTAGTGGGATCGGCCCGCTGGGAGTTGTTGAAGCTTTCCTTAGAAAGCGTATTTACTTCAAGATGAGTTTTGGAGATATCGTGGAAGGGCAAGAGGCGAAGTATATCGTCAAACCTTGCCCGGCTGATCTCATTCCCCTCCGGTTGTTCGAGAAGTATGAAAATGGCAATGCGCGAAAGCGTGCGCGGATAAAGCGTTTGGGGCTTTGGGAAGCGCGTCGGCTATGCTTCACGCAGCGAAACGTGTCGCGACCGGAATACGTATATTTCTCCAAGGGGACGACGCGGGTTGTCCCGCCCGCGGGCGCGGTCGCTCGTCTCGGAGGATCCGAATCCTCCGAGGTGATTTTCCTTGACAAGTTTGCGCGGCCTATCAAAGCGTACGAAGCCGCCGGTGATTGGAGACGAACGTATGCCAAGGAAATTCCCATTCCTGAAAAGCTCGATTTCCAGCGACTGCGGTCGCTGGGGAAGAGCACGCGTGATATTCTATTCGGAGTGCAAGGTTAGTGTTTAGGCTAAAATCCATGTCGCACCTGCCGGGCAATCTGGTGGGCTAGATCGCTCTTTAGCGATTCAAGGTAGTTACTCGAGCGCCGTACGGTTTTTATACCTGCGGCGCTTTTTTTATGCGATTTTTTAACAAAGGTCATCTTTGCCCTGCGCAAAGATGACCTTTGTTGCATTAAAATAAAAACCCTTCCAAGACGAAACGTCTTGGAAGGGTGGAAGTCGGTAATGGTATGCGACTTCACGAAAGTGTTACGCGGGGGTGCGGGGGAATAGAAGTCGCCAGACTATGCTTGTGAAAGCAACGGCATATAGCATAACCGTAGAGAATACCAGTCCAACCACCCAGAACACATAGACTGTTGACGCTAAAAGCGCCTGTTTTTGTAGTGGTAGGGAAGTGTCGGGGCCGTAGTCGATAGTGCGGTCCACCATGCCGGTTGCGAGCGTTGACATGGCGGCAAGCGGTAGTAGCATAACAACTATCCGGATGAGCCTATAAATCAATCCGGCTTCTTGCGCCCGCCTCCGCATCCACCAGAAGGTGTAAATGCCCAGGCCAAAGGCGATTAACCAACAGCCCTGGGGTTCTACCCCGGAATACCGGCCGGTTCGGCTTTCACCGGCGCCAAAAATTAGACCCAGAATGCCTAAGCCAATCCCGCCAAGAAACCATCCAAACAGATCTACTATAGACTTTCTCATCTATCCTCCTCAGGTTTTGTGTTAGGTTGTTTGGCAATTGTCCTTGGCGCATTTGCCAATTCTAATAAATTGCCTTTACGATAGAAAAACTTTAAGCATTTGCTCCTCTGAAAGAGCGCAGCTTAACATAAATTTATATCATAATTTGTTGGCATAGTCAAAAAAAAGACGTGAGTCCACAAACCTCTGTCATCCCGGAAGACTGAGTGCACCCGAAGTCTATCCGGGATCCAGTCAGTATTCTTTTTGGATCCCGGCTCTCCGTTTTCGCCTAAAGTTACATCAAAAATATGCTTTATATACAGGCTTCGGCAGACAAGTCGGATGTGTCTGCCTGCCGACGAGGCAGGCTCGGCTGGAATACCATATCGCAGAGTTTTTGGACTCACATAAAAAGCCCCTAAGTTAGGGGCTTTAAGCCTATTTTGCCTAATGTATTGTTTGTTCCGTATTTTCCTTCTCGACCATATTTTCGCCCGGGTTTCCTTTCATGAAGTTTTCATATTCTTGCTGGCGCGCTTCCCAGGCTTGTTTTGTGGTTTCAATTTGGGCTGGAAGTCCTTTTTCCACCGCCCGGTTATAATCTTCTTTAGCGCTATTGACCCTGGTTTTCATTGCTGACAAATGAGCCTCATACGAGCCTCTTTCTTCATTGTATTCCAATGGTTCTGGCATAATATTTTTTTTATTACTTGTGTATTAGAATTATTATAGCACTTTTTAAGCTCCCGCAATGTTACGGTATTGAGAGAAGGGTTAATGGGTGCTTTCTGGTTATTTGTTTGCAAAAAAAGTTTGATTTGTTGACAGTTTGGGTGCTGGGAATACCTGTAACATTTGTAAGAAAAGATATTCGGTAGGTATAAAAATAAGGCTCCCTTGTCACATAGGGAGCCTTGTAGTTTCAAATAAGTGTGCCGTCGGGACGAATTAGGAACGGCTGGCTGCCTTGGGTTTGCCAAGCTTGGGCTGTTCCCTCCTTAAACGGACCCACTTGGTAAAAGCGTTGTGGGTAGGCCGGAGTACCGTCTGGGCGAATATGGTACATAACATCGTGTGAGTTATCCCTGCACTTCTCGCGCACCAACGCCAGTCCTTCGGAAAAGTCCCCTGCGCTAAAGTAGGAATGCTCGTAGGCACGGGAGCCGTCCCTGCGGATATGAAATGCTCCGTTCCATTCTCCGTTATCTACCATGGCCAAGCCTTCGCGAAATTCGTTCGCTCTATGGTAGACTTCGGGGTATGCTCTCTGGCCGTCCGGTGTAATGAAAAAATGACGGAGTGGGTGGTATACATCGTCCGCAACTCGCTCAGTTACGATTGCAAGTCCTTCGTGAAACTTGCTTACTTTTGGGAAGCGTTGGTTGTAGGCGGGCTGGCCGTCCGGCTTTATGTGGTGCGCGCTTGTCGGTAGCCAATTTTCGTCGCCGTCGCTGACGACTGCCAAACCCTCGTAAAATTTATCTGCATATTTGTATTTTTGCAGATAGAGAGGTGTTGCATCCTTAAAGCGAACATGGAACATCTTGCCGTCTTTATTGACCACCAGAAGTCCATCAGCCGGTGGATCTTGGCAGAAACTTCGCCGGTAGCCATAGACCTTCTCCACTTTCTTCCAGCGCCGACGATCGCGAAAGCCTATACCGACATGAAAAAGAAAACTCTCAATATTGATAATTATCAATGTTACAAGTAGGCAGAGTAGCGTGAAAACCATTCGGCGTACCAGGCCTGGATTGGCGGGTTCGGCCTTTTTGGCAACGTACTCTATTAGCCAAAATGTGAGAATTGCATTTGCGATTAGGACTGCGCGTTTGAACTCTTCTTTTTTCATTCTTCCCCCCTTTATTTCCTCAGTACCCAATACTTCCGAGCTTATGAGGAGTAAGAGATTTACAAAATAAACTAGTTACCACCCACAAGTTTTACCTCTAAATATAGTGATTTTTTATCCTTTTTGTCAAGGGCTCATTCCTCTTATGTTTTGCTTAAAAATGTGATTGTAGCGTTAACATACCTTGCTGTAACTTCTTTTATCGCAACATGTGGATATGTATATGGAAAACTTAAAAAACCATAAGCCTGTTTAGTTTTGACAGGTATTTGTTGCAAGAGTAAACTTAAAAACAAGGTATGCAAACATATAGTTCTGACATTTTTACAGCATTGACCAAAGCCCGACAAGCGGGACCAGTTATAGTTTCTTATTTTTCGCTCCGACATTAGTCGGAGCTATTTTTTTGCATACTTTCCAAGGAGGTTTTTATATGCCCGACGAGCTGGTTCAAGTTATGAGCGGCGTCGTATATTGCCATTGTCAAAATGGCGAACCACTTCACAAAAAGTTCGGGGCAGCCAGAAAGGCTGTGAATGAAAATCCTGACAGGGCTGTGGAAATATACTGTCCAACTGAGCAGGAATCAGTTTTCAGACAACTTGCCATGCCCATATACGGGGGCAGAACAAATGTGAAAATTGTTTGCAAGTAGGGGGTAAGCGCGCGGTGCCTGTGGCCGCGCTTTTTTTATTTTTGTTATTTGTGGCAAGAATTACCCTGAGCACCCTGCAATATTTATAATTTATAGATTAAGCATAAACCCATTTTTTACGGCCGTAAAAAATGGGTTTATGTGTTTTAAAGTGATGTGCTTGTTAGCGAAGTAGAGTGAGTGAAAAAATCCTTAAGGACCTTTTTCGAGCCGACCGTTTCGACTTCGCTCAAGGCCCTGATTGCATCTCTAGGGGGGAGATGATACAGGTTTAAATATCTCACAGCTCTGTTCCGGAGAATCTTTATTTTCTAGTTTTTTTCATCGTGCTAATATAAAAACATGGTAAAGCGTTATATAAAATCCAATACAGTCGTATGGCTTTTGGGAATTATTTCATTGGCTGTCGCAGCCTGGCTTATTCGTGGCATGTTTTTTCAAAAACAGTACATTTCAAATGCCATCCCCGGGGTAAAAGACCAAGACAAAGAGTCGGGTAAGCCTGCTAAAGAGTTTTTTGCCATAAATGGCGTGCAAACCACCCAAAACATTGCTGACGCCAGGCCCTTTGCCGTGGTAGTGGAAAACCATCCCGATTCGCGGCCGCAGTCAGGCCTTGTTGGTGCCGATATTGTTTATGAGACATTGGCCGAAGGCGGCATAACCAGGTTTTTAGCCGTATACCAATCAAAAGAAGTAAAAAGCATGGGCCCTGTTCGCAGCGCCCGTACGTACTTTGCGGATTTGGCTAATGAACTCCATGCGGTCTTTGTCCATGTGGGCGGTAACAGCGACGCTTTGGAGAATATCCGCAATAAGCAATACCCGGATATAGCGGATGTTGACGAGTTTTTTTTGACCCCCTATTTCACTCGCTCTAAAGACCGACCTATGCCCCATAATGTTTATATTTCCATTCAAAAGCTGCAAAAATACCTATCCGACACTAAAATTAACAATAAGGCAAGTTTTGAACAATGGAATTTTAAGGACCATACCAAGGTTGAGCCTTTAGCCACTGCCATTACCGTGTCATTTTCAGAAAAATCATATGAAGTGGTATGGAAGTATAGCGCGGCAGAAAATAGTTACGTTAGGTTTATGGCAGGTGCTTCGCACAAAGATTTGGAAACCAAAGAGCAAATAAAAGCCAGCGCCATAATAGTCCAGAGCGTGGAAACATTTCCGGTAAAGTCGGACACCGTGGGAGCTATTGGCCTTGTGCTTACCGGTGAGGGACAGGGTTATGTATTTCAAGATGGCAGTGTAAAAAAAGTTTTTTGGAAAAAAAGCGGCTCTGGCAGGACGCGCTATTTTGAGCAAAATGGAAACGAGATTGCTTTTAACCGCGGGCAAATATGGGTAGAGCTTTTGCCTTCCGAATTGAGCGTTAGTTGGAAATAACTAAAAGCTTAAAAGCAGATGGATAAAATTATAAAACCCCGCCAATTGCGGGGTTTATAAAAAAGAGTAATTTAGCCGGTCTATTTATTTTTAGTGGCTGTTTTCATGCAGCGGGTACAAGATTTAACGCGCTGTCCGTCTACGCGGGCCCATTGCAAATTGGGCTTTAAACGGACAATACTGGGACGCATGGAGTGTGAGCGTTTAATGGTGCGGCTGTAGGTTTTGCCGCAAACAGTGCAGGATCGGGGCATTGGTAAAATATTATGTAATAAAAACACAGTATAAAAAGATTTATACAACTTTTTAAATTTATCATAATTTGTTATAATTGGCAAGGGCGGATTATATTATCATTTTATCAATACCATCATATTATTATTTTAACATTTTATCATTTATCAAACTCCCGGGCTTTGCTTAATGTTAAGATGTTAAAATGTTAAAATGATAATATGTTGACATGATTGTATGGACATTGTAATTTCACTTGCAATTCTATTGTTTTCCGCCATTGTGCATGAGGTAAGTCATGGGCTTATGGCTGAAAAACTGGGCGACAGTACGGCTAGGGACGAAGGTAGAATAACCCTAAACCCCATAGTGCATATAGATCCCTTTGGTTCAATTCTTCTGCCTGTGCTTTTGCTTTTGGCCAACAGCCCGGTAATTTTTGGCGCGGCCAAGCCCGTTCCGGTAAACTTCAATAATCTAAAAAATCCCAAGCGCGATATGGCCTTGGTTAGTTCAGCCGGGCCGTTTTCCAATTTTATTTTGGCCGCAATATTTGCCCTCATTATTCGCCTTGGGTTGGCAAATGAAATAGCTCACGACATACTTATTCAGGCAATTGTCATAAATATTTTATTGGGCGTGTTTAACCTTATACCTATTCCGCCTTTGGACGGCAGTAAAATTTTAGCTTCATTTGCTCCGGACAGGTTAATGCACTGGATTCTTTCTATGGAGCAGTTTGGGTTCATATTGGTTTTTGTCTTTTTATGGTCCGGTTTTTTTAGCCATATTTTTGTTCCGGCGTTGCTGTTTTTTTGGCAAATTTTTGGTTTACCGGTGGCCGATCTGTTTTCTGCGTTTGGCGGGTAATAGTCCTATTGTTTTAATAAAGACTTTTAAAAGTTGGCGCAGCGGATTTTGTAAATTAGTGATTACGAAACTTTTTTAAAACAATGTTGACAAATAACAGTCAATATTCTAAAATGTCCTTAATTGAATAGGAAACCCTTACCGCAACACTTGGCGGTGAGAATTACCTTAATCAATTGTCGCAATTTGTGGGAAGTGAAGGCCCGTAAAAAGGCCTCAATCCGAGAGGTTTCCGGACAGTACCATAGTTGTGAAGTAGGCGAGAACTGACGCCTATGTCGGTTTTTATTTGTGAAAAAATTAATCAGTGGACAGTGCTTAGTGAACAGTGGACAGTAAAACACTAATTACTAGCCACTTGCCACTAGTCACTAATTTAATAATGCCAACAATCAACCAGCTCATCCGAAAGGGTCGGGCACCGCTTATGGCCAAGAGCAAGTCTCCGGCACTGCAGCGAAGAATAAACCTAATTAAGAATAAGACTTTGCACATAAAAACCGGCGCTCCGTTTATGCGCGGGGTGTGTCTTAAAGTCTACACCACGACTCCGAAAAAGCCGAACTCGGCGCTTCGCAAAGTCGCGAAAGTTAAACTGACCAATGGTATGGAAGTTATTGCCTACATTCCAGGCATTGGCCACAATTTACAAGAACACTCAGTGGTTATGATACGCGGCGGCAGGGTAAAAGATCTTCCCGGCGTACGTTACCACATTGTCCGCGGCAAGCTGGATACTTTAGGCGTTGACGGTCGAAAACGCGGTCGCAGTAAGTATGGAGCAAAAGTTAAATAACAGTAAATTCACGGATTCACCGATAACACGGATACTGCAGATCTGCAGAACCGTGCCATCCGTGATATCCGTGCATCAGTGAATATTATTTATGCCACGAAGAGCACGAAGTTACGAAAAGCATTTGCCGGCGCCGGATCCAAAATTCGGTTCCACCAAATATGGTAAGTTTATAAATTATCTCATGGAGCGGGGCAAGAAGTCAGTTTCCCAGAAAATCTTTTATGCCGCTTTGGATATTGTTGATGAAAAAATGAAAGATCAGCCGGAGTTTAAGGATTCCAGGCAGGTGTTTGATGTTGCCTTAAAGAATGTTTCGCCCATTATGGAAATTAAAGGCCGGCGCATTGGCGGCAGTAACTACCAAGTACCTATGGAAGTTATGGAGCCTCGCCGTTCTGCCTTGGGTATGAAATGGATGATAGCAGTAGCCAGAGCCAAAAAAGGCGCCCCCATGGCCGAAAAATTGGCCGCGGAAATAATGGATGCCTTTAACAAGCAGGGTGCTGCTATTAAAAAGCGCGAAGACGTGCACCGTATGGCTGAGGCCAACAAGGCTTTTGCCCACTTTGCCAGGTTTGGACGCCGCTAATTTTTAATTCGCAAATACATTCGAATATGAGCATGTCCTCGAATCGAAAAAGCAAGCTAGAAATAAAAACTTCGGTCAATTTTATTTAATTTTATTTAATTTTGTTCAATAAAAAATTATGTCTCGAGAACATCCAATTGAAGTTACAAGAAATATAGGCATTATTGCCCACATAGACGCGGGTAAAACCACAGTCACCGAAGGCATCCTTTTTAATACAGGTATGATCCATAAGATTGGCGCGGTACACGAAGGAGAAACCACGACTGACTGGATGGAGCAAGAGCGCGAGCGCGGGATTACTATTACTGCGGCTGCGGTAACTTGCTATTGGACGCCGCGATTTATTAAGCTGGCGGGCGATACTAAGCACAAAATTAACATTATAGATACTCCTGGCCACGTGGATTTTACCGTGGAAGTGGAACGCTCTTTGCGCGTGCTAGATGGCGCGGTGGTGGTTTTTGACGGCAAAATGGGCGTGGAGCCCCAATCTGAAACGGTGTGGCGCCAGGCGGACAAGTACGGCGTGCCCCGTATGTGCTTTATTAACAAAATAAACCAGACTGGCGGCGACTTTTATAAGTCGTTGGATTCCATTCACAAGCGCCTTTCCCCAAACGCGTTTCCTATTCAGCTGCCCATAGGCTTTGAAAAAGAAATAGTGGGCGTGGTGGATTTGATAAACATGAAGGCTTATACCTACAAAGATTTTACGGACAAGGAATTTACAGTAGGTGAGGTGCCGGCTGACATGCTGGAAAAAGCCAAAGAATATCGCCATCGTTTGCTTGAAAAGGTGGTAGAAAGCGACGATGCGTTAATGGAAAAATATTTGTCCGGCACTGAGCTTACCGAGCAGGAATTTTTGACCGCAATCCGCAAAGCCGTACAGGGCGGGAAATTTTTTCCGGTCCTCGGCGGCGACGGTCGAGGCATTATTGTGCAGACCATTTTGGACGCCGTTACCAACTTCTTGCCCTCGCCCTTGGACAGGGGTACGGTAAAAGGCCATGACCTAAAAAATTCCGAAACTATTATTGAGCGACAGCCTTCCGACGAAGAATCGTTTGCCGCCTTAGCCTTTAAAATAGCTACCGATCCTTTTGTAGGCCGTCTGTGTTTTTTTCGGGTGTACTCCGGGCATTTGGAAGCGGGTTCTTATGTGCTTAATGCCCGCACAGGCAACAAAGAACGCGTGGGACGTATAGTCAGAATGCGCGCGGACCAGAGGGATGAAGTCAAAGAAGTTTTTGCCGGTGATATTTGCGCTTTGGTCGGGCCTAAGGACACCTTTACCGGCGATACCCTGTGCGAAGTGGACAAGCCGGTACGGCTGGAGACTATTAAATTTGCTGAGCCGGTTATTTCCATGGCCATTGAGCCAAAGACTAAAGCCGACCAGGAAAAAATGGGTATTGCTCTGAATAAATTGGCGGAAGAAGATCCGACTTTCCGGCTTTCAACCAATGAAGAAACCCAGCAAACCATAATTGCCGGTATGGGTGAATTGCACTTGGAAATTATTGTGGACCGCATGAAGCGGGAATTTAAGGTGGAAGCCACTACGGGCAAGCCGGAAGTTGCTTACAAGGAAACTATTAAGTCTACCGCGGAAGCCGAAAGCAAGTATATCCGTCAGACCGGCGGTCGCGGCCAATACGGCCACGTTTATCTTAGGGTGGAACCGCTTGAGCGGGGCAAAGGCTATGAGTTTGAAGATGCCATTGTGGGCGGCGTTATTCCAAAAGAATATATTAAGCCAATAGACAAAGGTATTCAGGAAAGCGCGGCTAACGGCGTTATTGCCGGTTACCCTCTGGTAGACTTTAAAGCTACGGCATTTGACGGTAGCTACCACGAAGTTGACTCCTCGGAAATGGCGTTTAAGATTGCCGCTTCCAAAGGCTTGCAAGATGCCGTTAAGAAAGCCACGCCTATTATTTTGGAACCTATTATGAAAGTGGAAGTCATTACACCCGAGACAAACATGGGAGACGTAATTGGCGACTTAAACTCCAAGCGCGGCAAAATAGACGAAATGACAGATCGTTTGCATTTGAAAGTTATTCGCGCCATGGTGCCTCTTTCAGAAATGTTCGGTTACGCAACTTCACTTAGAAGCATGACTCAGGGTCAGGCTTCTTACACTATGGAATTTGACCATTATGAGGAAGTGCCTAAGAGCGTTGCGGAAAAAATTATAGAGTCTCGCGCCGGTATAAATGTTAGAAAAGGTATGTAAGACGCGGATAATCGCGGAAGACTGAAACGCGGAAAGACGCGGAAATTGCAACACGGAAAAATACAAAAAGGCGTAACGCGCCTGTCTCTCGTAGGGAGAGAATGACACGGAAAAAAAGAAAGGGTAATCCCGCTTATGGGGTTACCCTTTTTAAAGTATTGTAAAGCTTAAGGTTCGGGATTATAATGTACGTAACATTTTAATCCATATTTACTATTACTATACTAATCGTTATTTATGGCCACTTTACTGGACATTATACAAATTGCAAAAAAAGATGGGGGAAAGTTTTTTGTTATGGACGAGGCAGGGGAGACAAATTTGGTTATTATGAGCGTGGAGGAATACCAAAAAATGTTGTTGGGAAAATCGCAAAAACAGGCACTGGATATTGAAAAAGTTAATCAGGAAATTACCAAAGCTCAATTGCAGGAAGCGGCTTCTGTCCCTGTCCGTTCGGCCCCAAGGACAAACGCCGGCCACGTGCCGGAAAACATTCCGGTAGAACAAAACTACGTTCATCCCGACTATAACGGAGCGCAGGATTCGAAGGAAGAAGTTATTGATCCCAGTTTTGATTACGAAGCACCCAAAGTAGATATCGAAGAAATTTAATGCGGCTTGCCTCGAAATACAGTGGGCTTCCTGTTGTAATGCCCCGCTGTTTGTGGCGAGGAACCTTTATTTATATTGGCCAGTGGGGAAAACACTACAAATGTAGTGTTTTCCCCACTGAGTGTGTTTTTTGTTATAATCCTTGTATTTACGCGGGTAAAAATTTGAATTGACCATAATTATATTGCGCTATATAATAGTTCCATCCCAACTTGGGATGGAGGACGTATGAACAATTTCACAACGTGTTTTTTTCTGCTTGCCTCGGCTGTAGTGTTTGCCGGCGAGCAAAAATTCGTGGTTAAGACAGAGATTGTGGACTCAAAGAAGTTCAGTCCGGGCGAGATTGCCTTCCTTGCCGGCTATAGGACTTCATTTGAAGCCGGCCTTGCGAAGTTCGGACTTTCTAGTCATGTTCAAAACGACTGGACTTTCCAGCTTGTTATGTCACGGCAGGACGAAATGCTGATGATCGATGTGTATGGCGTTGAATATAAGTCCAAAAAGTCCATGCCGCTAATTCACCTACATTCCTACATTGCGGTAAACGCTTCGTCGTCAGGAAACGGCGCTGAGATGGGAAATTTGGCCGCCAAGGTGGTATACTTGAAACTTAGTGAGATGGCCAGAAAAAACAGGTTACTGGCAAACAAAGGTTTGGGCGCCCCACAAGCGCCCTTTTTATTAATAAAATATTTTTTGATTTTCGGGGGTTTTTATTTATAGTAAATTTGGTATACTAGATACATTCCAAATTAAGGAGTGGAGAATGAAATTAATCGTTTTTGCGGCTTTGGCCAGCCAGATGATTTTGACGGCTGAAAAAAGGACGATAGTGGTCATTAGTGACATTATTAATCCCGACATCATTGGTCAATCTCACAAAGAGTACTTTCGGGTTTTTACCGATTCATTTGCCAGGGCTTTGCACAAGCACACCCAGACCATCCACGTGCCTTATGACATGCACGTTATTCTTACTCTGAAAAAAGAAAGAGACGGTGTGATAATCCATATCAACGGGGTAGGAAATTTCAAACATCCTAACAAGGAATTTATTCGGCCCTTTCTGGGTATGAAAATTGCCGAGCCGGTTATTCTGGCGCGTGCAGAGGTTAACGGGGTAATTGCGGCGGACTTGGTGAAAAAAGCGCTCATGCGAGATGCCTTAAAAGGCGCGTCAAAAAAGCGCATAGCGGGTGCCACAGGCGCCCGTTTTTTATTATCGGCTGATTTTTTGCGCGTTTGACAGAAGGTTAAATTTGAGGTAAAATTTTTTTACGTTTAGTAACGTATATCTTAAAATTAAATTTGTCCCTGGATCCCGATTACTCGGGAAAAAAGAGATACCCTCGGCATTGGCGCCTTATCGATATGCGTCAGTGATGAGGGGGGTCTCGGGACCCGTACCAAATTTAAGTTTGGGCGTCGTTTGTATGTCCGGTAACGGACTAAACCATTCCAAACATAATTGGTACCGAAAGGAATCTGCAATGGCAGAAGGCAAATTTGACCGTTCCAAGACTCACGTGAACGTGGGAACCATTGGTCACGTAGACCACGGCAAGACAACCTTGACCGCGGCTATTACAACCGTGCTCTCCAAATCCGGCAAGTCCAAAGCAAAGGCTTACGACCAGATTGACAACGCTCCGGAAGAAAAAGCTCGCGGTATTACCATTAACACCGCGCACGTGGAATATGAGTCCGAAAAGCGCCACTACGCGCACGTGGACTGTCCGGGACATGCCGACTATATTAAGAACATGATTACCGGTGCCGCTCAAATGGACGGCGCTATTTTGGTAGTCTCCGCGGCTGACGGCCCTATGCCTCAGACTCGCGAACACATTTTATTGGCTCGCCAAGTAGGCGTGCCTTACATTGTGGTGTTTATGAATAAAGTGGACATGGTTCAGGATCAGGAACTTATTATGCTTGTGGAAGAAGAAATCCGCGACTTACTCACCAAATATCAGTTCCCGGGTAAAGATACTCCAATTATAAAAGGTTCTGCCTTAAAAGCCTTGGAAGGCGACACTTCGGAAATTGGCGAAGGCGCCATTTTGAAGCTGGTGGAAGCTTTGGATAACTATATCCCAGATCCGCAGCGCGAAACGGATAAGCCGTTTTTAATGCCGATTGAAGATATTTTCTCTATTGAAGGCCGCGGTACCGTGGTTACCGGACGTATTGAACGCGGTGAAGTTAAACTTTCCGATGAAATTGAAATTGTCGGTATCCGCCCAACCACCAAGACCGTGGTTACAGGTATTGAAATGTTCAACAAGCAGTTGGATTCCGGCATGGCCGGTGACAACGCGGGAATTTTACTTCGCGGCACTAAAAAGGAAGATGTAGAACGCGGCCAGGTTTTGGCCAAGCCGGGTTCTATTACTCCGCATACCGACTTTGAAACCGAAGTATATATTTTGAGCAAAGAAGAAGGCGGTCGCCACACCCCATTCTTTAAGGGTTATAAGCCGCAGTTTTATGTCCGCACCACGGACGTAACCGGCGAAGTTGTGTTGCCGGAAGGCCAGGAAATGGTAATGCCAGGCGATACCGTTAAGTTGGTAGTTAAACTCATTACCCCGGTAGCCATGGAAGAAAAAGGCAAGTTTGCTATCCGCGAAGGCGGTAAAACCGTAGGTGCCGGTGTGGTAACTAAAATTCTCAAATAAGCCAACATCGTTTCTACAAGTTTTTTAAAGACCCCCAAAAGTAAACCTTGGGGGTCTTTTGTTTTTGTTTTCCTGAGAAAAATTTTTTGGCGAAAAAAATGAAATTAAAATAAGCAAAATAGTCTCATAGTCTGTACTATGGGACTATTTGATGAAGATAAAATTGATGAAGATAAAAAAAGCCCGCCGTACTGCTTAGTCGGCGGGGGAGGGGGTGGACTTAGCGCGCTTTATTGCTGCGCGCTCTGGTTTTGGGCGGCGTTGCTCTGGCGCAAGGCGGCCCAACGGAAGCGCTGGGTTTCCGAAATCCGCGCGCGGACTTCGGCTGACATTGGCGGCCGCTTGCGATTTTTGTTAGGCATGGGCGACCCCTCGCCCGCCGCCTTGTACTGATTGAGCAGGCTGACAACTACTAGCGAGTGCCGGCCGGGTTTGCGGGTTTGGATTCTTGAGATGGATCCGCGAAGCGTCCGGATTTGACGCTCGATCCTAGCTTTTTGCATCTCTAGGTTTTCCAGTGCCGCTCGTAACGTAAGCGGCTCAAGGTTTTTAATCAAGGGTTACTCCTATTTCAAAATTCCCAAACCTCCATTTATATTTGCGTGGCTTGGGTGAAAATGGGCAAAAGGACAATAAACCCCAATGTTTTTGCACATTTTCACTTCAGCCACTTAAAAGTAATTATATCAGAATAATGATTATTTGTCAACATAAAATTCAAAGGAATTTCTGTGGATGACAGGGAGGGTAAAGTTTGGAAAATTGTGTATTTGGCATTTGACAAAAAAAGTTACCTGGTATAAAATATGCCAGTGGCTGTTGAATAAGTATTTCAAGCCTATTTTTTAAGCATATTCATTAACCGATCTTTCCCAAGGTCTTAAAGCTTTCATGGAAAAGGCAGTAGAAAAAGCACCCAGAATTCGTATAAAAATTCGGGCGTACGATCATAAGCTAATAGATCAGAGCGCGAAGCAAATTGTGGATACTGCCAAACGGACAGGAGCCACTATTTCCGGCCCGGTTCCTCTTCCAACGGAAAAAACCAAGTATACCGTATTGCGTTCTACTTTTGTCCACAAGGACAGCCGGGAACAGTTTGAAATGCGGGTACACAAGCGGTTAATTGATATTTTACAAGCCACCCCAAAAACCATAGACGCGCTGACAAATTTGAACTTGCCAGCTGGGGTGGATGTAGAGATTAAAATGAGTTAATTCCACAGATACGCAGAACTGACTAGTTTGGCGCAAAACATTGCGCGTAAAGGCTAAGCATGTTGTCTGTGTAGAACGTGAATAGGTTCTGGAGCGTAAAAAGTCCAAAAAACTTTGCCGCCTCAGATAACGATTCGCTTACATGAATGTTCGGATAGAATTCCGGATAATTTATTAGGGCGAAGAGCCTGTTTTTTATTTACTAACGTAAGTACCAAGTTATAATTAACTTCGGTACCAATGCGAGCAACTATGAATTTTTTACTCGGACGCAAATTGAATATGACGCAGTATTTTACGGAAAGCGGTGAAGTGGTTCCTGTTACGGTTATAAAAGCCAATCCAATGGTGGTTACCCAGGTAAAAACCAAGGAAGGCAAAGACAAATATTCGGCAGTACAGGTAGGAACGGGGCCAAAAAGGCATACTTCCAAAGCGCTTTCGGGACATTTAAAAGAATTGGGTTCTTTTGCGGTTATTAAAGAATTTAGAGTGGAAGATGTTTCTGCTTACCAGCGCGGCCAAAAAGTGGATGTTTCCACTTTTCAAGTCGGCGAAGTGGTAAATGTGGAAGGTGTTTCAAAAGGCCGGGGTTTTGCCGGAGCCATTAAGCGTCATGGATTTGCCGGTTTTCCGGCCAGTCACGGTCACGACAGGCCGCGTTCCGTGGGTTCTATTGGTCAGCGTTTTCCTCAGCATACCCGCAAAGGTTTAAGAATGGCCGGTCATATGGGCGCTGTTAATGTAACTGTAAAAAATTTGCAGGTTGTGGAAATAGATGCTGCCAGAGGCTTAATTAGCTTAAAAGGCGCGATTCCCGGACACAGAAATGGGTTGGTTAGGATTGTTTCGACTGGCAACGTTACATCTTTAGTTAAAACTATGCAGTTAAGCGAAGGCAAGAAGAAATAATAGCTTGAGCGTATAAGCTCCTCAATATGAAGACATCCGTTTACAATCAAAAAGGCGAATCCGTTGGTGAAATTGAATTGAACTCCAAGATTTTTGAAGTTAAACCTTCCAAGCATTTGATTGCTGAAGCCGTTCGGATCCAGCTTTCTAACGCGCGCAAGGGAACGAGCCATACTAAGACCAGGGGCGAAGTCGCGGGCGGTGGTAGAAAACCTTGGAAACAGAAAGGTACCGGCCGGGCACGTGCAGGTTCTACGCGTAGTCCAATTTGGCGCCATGGCGGTGTTACTTTTGGTCCGAGGTCAAGCCGTAATTGGGAATTGAAGCTGAACAAGAAAGCTAAGACGAAAGCGCTTTTTATGTCCTTGTCAGATAAAGCTCAGGACGGACGATTGGTAGTCGTTGAAAACATTGAACTTTCCGCTCCCAAAACCAAGGAATTTATTAAAGTAATGAAAGATTTGAAAGGCGCATTTAAGGATATGGGGAAAAAGACTTTGTTTTTGCTCCCCAAGAAGGACGAAGTTTTAGTTCGTGCTTCCCGCAACATTCCCACTATAAGCCCGACACTCGCAAACAGTTTAAATGTGGTAGATGTTCTTAAATCCAGCAGTCTTGTAATTTTAAAAGACGCGCTGAATGTAATTGAAAAAACTTATTTAAAGTAATTTCCTTGTAAGCATATAAGCTTTATTGTATGGCTATTATCCAACAAAAAACTGAATCCAAGGCCGAAGACAAAGTCCCCGAAGTTAAGATTGAAACTTCGAGTCCGCTTATTACCGTTGCCTTAGTTAAACCTCGATTGTCAGAAAAGGCCAGCCGACTTTCCCAGATAAGCAAGTATGTGTTTGAAATAGCTCCCGGTGCCAATAAAATATTGGTTAAGCAGGCGGTGGAAAAAGTTTATAAAGTTAAAGTACTTCAGGTAAATATTATAAATACCGCAGGAAAACGTCGGACATTTGCAAGCCGTGCCGGCAGAACAGCCCGTATTCGAAAAGCAATAGTCAGTCTCAAGGCGGGAGAAAAAATTTCTGGAATGGAAGCAAGCGTATAAATTATTTTGTCAGGATATATTATAAAGATAATAGATATTATTTAATCAAATGGCTGTAAAAATTTACAAACCAACTTCCGCGGGACGTCGCATTCACAGCGTGACCGACTATTCGGTATTGCGCAAACATGAAAAGACTCCTAAAAGGCTTATTCATTCAAAAGCCAGGCCCGGCGGGCGCAATAATAGCGGCAAAATTACGGTGCGTCACCAGGGAGGCGGTTATAACCGCAAAGTCCGTCTGGTAGATTTTTCTCGTCAGGATAAAAAAGGCATACTGGCCACGGTGCGTACCATTGAATACGATCCAACCCGTACAGCTTTTATTTCTTTGCTTTCATACCAAGATGGTGAAAAACGCTTTATGCTTACTCCTCAGGGTACCAAAGTTGGCGACAAGGTTATGTTCGGCGAACAGGCTGAAATTTTGCCAGGCAACCGTTTACTTATAAAAAATATTCCCGTTGGTACTTTTATTCATGATATTGAATTAATTCCTGGGCACGGAGGTAAGATTGCCCATAGCGCCGGTAGTTATGCTATTTTACAGACTGTGGAGGCCGGTTATGCTTTACTTAAGATGCCGTCCGGTGAAATTCGTCGTGTGCGAGAAGCATGCGCGGCTACTGTAGGTCAGTTGGCAAATCAGGATTGGATGAATGTTCGAATAGGTAAAGCCGGAAGAATGCGTCATATGGGTTGGCGTCCGTCAGTCCGCGGTAAAGTTATGAACCCGGTAGACCATCCTCATGGTGGTGGTGAAGGTCATAATCCAATTGGTTTAAAATATCCAAAGACTCCATGGGGCAAGCACGCGATTGGCGTTAAGACTCGTGAAAAGAAGAAGCCTAGCTCAAAGTTTATTGTTAAAAGACGAAGCAAGTAAAAGCTAAAGTGGATTTTTAAGCAGATCCGCAGTAATATCTAACTATATGTCTAGAAGTTTGAAAAAAGGACCGTTTATAGACCCCAAGCTTATGAAAAAGGTGCTAAATGGAAAAGCTGGCAAGGACCAAATTAAGACTTGGTCTCGTGACAGTGCCATTGCACCAGAGATGGTAGGTTTTACTTTCAATGTTCATAACGGCAGGGCATTTATTCCAGTTTTCGTATCCGAAAATATGGTTGGCCATAAACTTGGTGAATTTTCTCCAACTCGCAAATTTAACCGCCATGGCGGTAAAATGGCCAAGGAGCAAGAAGCTGCCAAAGCCGTGGCTGAGAAAGCAAAACTTTCGGCAGCGAAAGAGCCGGCTAAGAAGTAACGACTTATGGATACGCGAATTTCGCGGATAGCGTAGATCAGTTAAATATTGGTCTTCGGTATCCGCGACATGCGCGACATTCACATGAGAGTGAGATAACTATTTTATTTTTATGGTAGAAGAAAAGAAGCAAAAAATTGAACAGCCCAAGTTGGTTACGGCATATGCCCGCCATTTGAGAATCGCGCCAAGAAAGCTGCGGTTGGTTACAAATGCCATTAAAGGCATGTACGTCGACCACGCTCTAACTCAGCTTAAGCATATGAACAAGAAAGGCGCTCTTATGGTTGCCAAAGTCTTGGATTCAGCTGTTGCCAATGCCCGGAATAATTTTTCTTTAAATCCCGAACATTTATATATTCACACAATTACCACAGATATGGGCAAGGTTTTAGGACGCTATTTTCCCAGAGCTCGAGGCAGCGCTTTTATTATTCGAAGGAAAATGTCCCATGTAAATGTTACTTTGGCCGAGAAGAAGCGGGGCACTGGCAAGGGTGCAAGGGCCGGATTCCTTAAACGCTTTACCGCGAAAAATGAAGCTGGCGGGGATAAAAAACCAGTATCGGTAGATGCCGAAGACGCCGTTAATAAAGAACCCAAGAGTGAGGCTAAGCGTACCGCGGCACTCAAAACCAGCGAACAGAAAAAAATGAACAAGGTGCAGCAAAAGCGCAGGCTATTTAACAGAAAATCGGGAGAGTAATTTCATTGACCAAGACTTAACGGATTAATTTATTTAATCAACAAATCTTACTAAACCTTTTATATTAATTTATGGGCCATAAAATAAGTCCAACATCATTTCGCTTAAAGATTACCGATACTTGGAAATCAAGATGGTTTTCCAAATCCCATTATGCCAAATTTCTGCGTGAAGATGTTCAAATTCGGGAATACTTGGAAAAGCATCTGAATAAAGCCGGTTTGGCCAGAGTTGATATTGAACGCACTAATGACGGAACAGTAACAGTAATTATTAAGACAACTAAGCCGGGATTAATTATTGGTAAGGGAGGCGCGGGTATTGAAGATTTTAAGAAAAAGATTAAAGCAAAGCTGAAGATTAAGAAAGAGCTTAAAGTAAATATAGAAGAAGTTCGCGAGGTAAATTTGCAGTCCCAGGTAATTGCCAATGGTATTGCTGAGCAGATTGAAAAACGAGTTGCTTTCCGCAAGTTAATGAAGCAAACATTGGAACAGGTTATGAATGCCGGAGCCAAAGGAGTTAAGGTGGCGATTGGGGGACGTCTAAACGGCGCGGAAATTGCCCGAACTGAACATTTGTCTCAGGGTAAAATTCCACTTCATACCTTGCGCGCTGATATAGATTTTGCCAGATCCACGGCCTTTACCACATATGGCACCGTTGGTATAAAAGTATGGATATACCGTGGCGATATATTTGACAGTCTAAATTCCGCCAAGAGTCGCGCCACCGCCAAGCAAATGGAAGAAAAGGCAAAGTAGAATTAATTTTGTTTATCTCAGCCAAGCTTATTTAATTATTTTATGTTTATTCCCAAAAAACTTAAACACCGCAAGCACCACCGCGGTCATACTAAAGGCCAGGCCATGTCCGGCAATAAAATTTCATTCGGCTCTTTTGCTTTAAAAGCATTGGAGAACGCTTGGGTTACAGCCAGACAAATAGAGTCGGCTCGTCGGGCCATGACCCGTTATGTCCAGCGTGGCGGCAAGATTTGGATTCGAGTTTTTGCGGATAAACCTGTAACTGTTCATGGCAATGAATCTCCCATGGGTGGAGGTAAGGGAGCGGTTGACCATTTTGTTTCAGTGGTAAAACGTGGCAAGGTAATGTTTGAGATGGATGGGGTAACTGAGGCGCAAGCCAGAGAAGCCATGCGATTGGCCAGTTATAAATTGCCGGTAAAGACCAAATTTTTAGTTAAGGAAGAATAGTTATTTTGGATGCGCAGGCTTTGCGGATAATGCGGACCATATTTGATCCCCAATATCCGCGAAATCTGAGTCATCCGCTTATAAATGAATTTTATGAAGTATAAGGAACTTACAACCCAATCGGAAACGGAATTGAAAAAGCTGCTCGAAGAATTTCGCGGACAAGCTCATGATTTGGCTATGAAGCTTAGGACGAATCAAATGAAGACTTCCCATAAGCTGGTCCAGATTAAGAAGGATATCGCGAGAATTTTGACCTTTTTATCAAGTAAAAAATAGTTACTGAGCGGATAACAGATCCGCATAAGCAAATACCTATGACTACTACATCTAAAAAACAGCAAATGACAGGCTTAATAATTTCCGATAAGATGGATAAGACTGTTGTGGTAAAAGTTGACAGCCGCAAGCGCCATCCGAAGTACAAAAAGTCTTATACTGTTTCCAAGAAATACAAGGCGCATGACGAACAGAATGAGTACCACACCGGCGACCGTGTTGTTATAGAGTCAATTAAGCCTATGAGTAAAGAGAAGAAGTTCAGAGTATTAAGTAAAATATAATTTTACTTAATTTTGATCAATTTTAGTTAATTCATTTATGTTACAAGTTAGAAGTTGGATAAAAATTGCAGATAATACGGGCGCAAAAATAGTTAATGTATTTAGCGTCAACGGCAAGAACAGTAACCGTTATGCCAGAATTGGAGACATTGTCGCCGGTTCTGTTAAACAGTCTTCTCCTACCGGTCAGGTGAAAAAAGGCGATAAGGTTTACGCGGTAATTGTCCGTACCAGAAAAGAGACTCGCCGTAAGGATGGTTCTTATATCCGTTTTGATGAGAATGCTGGCGTATTGGTTAACAAAGAAACAGGGGAACCAAAGGGCACTCGTATTTTTGGTCCAATCCCGAGAGAAATAAGGGAAAAGGCAAAAGGAGATTTTGAGGACGGTTATAAAAAAATTATATCTTTAGCACCCGAAGTAATATAAAGTCGCGGAAAGAATCAGAAATTAACGCAGAATACACGCGGAAATCTGCACGAAATTTATTTATTATAACTTTTATGATTAAATTTAAGATTAAAAAAGGCGATACTGTTAGAGTTATTTCCGGTAAGGACAAAGGCAAGACCGGTAAGGTGCTCAAAGTGGAAACCAAGACAGGCCGTATAGTGGTGGAAAATGTGAATATTCATACGCGCTTTGAACGCAGTCGCCAGGCAGGTCAGCCAGGAAAAAAGATTACTTTTTCTTCCGGATTTCCAATTTCTAAAGTTATGCTGGTAGATTCAAACTCGGGAAATGTTACACGCGTAGGATATAAATTTTTGGAAAATGGAACTAAGCAAAGAATTGGCAAGGACAGCGGCAAAGCTCTGTAATTACGGAATAGCGCATAAATTAATACGGAACAGCACGGAATCTTAAAAGTAATTTTAGAGCAATTCCGCGTTAGATTCCAAAACATTCAGCGAATTTTTATGGAAAGACTTCAGGAAAAATTTAATACCGTCATAATCCCGAACCTAAAGCAGAAATTTCAGTTAAAGAATGTAATGCAGGTTCCCAAGGTCCAGAAAATTGTTGTAAATGTGGGCGTGGGCAAGGTTAAGGAAGACAAGAAGAAAATTGAGATGATGGCGGAAGACGTGTCCAAAATAACCGGCCAGGCATGCGTAAAGACTTTGGCGAGAAAATCCATTTCCGGTTTTAAGGTTCGTGAAAACCAAATTGTCGGTTTGTCATGCACGCTTCGCGGTTATAGAATGTACAGTTTTTTAGATAAGCTCATTAACGTTGCTTTGCCTCGGGTGCGAGATTTTCAGGGACTTAGTCCTAAAGGTTTCGATGGTCGCGGTAATTACAATCTGGGTCTTAAAGAGCATATTGTTTTTCCCGAGATTTCCGCCGATTCGTTAGAAAATGTTTTTGGCATGGAAGTTACAATTGTCACCAATTCAGGTAGTAATGAGATTTCGAAAGAATTATTAATCAACATGGGATTTCCTTTTAAGAAATAATTTCGCCCATCAGTTTTATATAGTATGGCTACACAAGCACACATTGCAAAAGCTAAACGAAGTCGAATTAAGCCTAAATACCAGACTCGTGTTATTCGCCGATGTTGGAAGTGCGGACGCAAGGCGGCGTATATGCGAGATTTCGACCTTTGCCGTATTTGTTTCCGTGAATTGGCAAGCAAGGGTGAAATTCCCGGTATTGTAAAGGCCAGTTGGTAATTTTTTCCATAATCGTTTAAATCTTATAAATTTTGATAAATTAAGTATGTATACCGATCCAATCTCCGACATGTTAACTCGAATACGCAATGCCACACGGGCTAAAAAGCAGTCCGCGGTTTTGCCTTACTCAAAATTTAAAGCAAGTTTGGCCCAGCTTTTGGTGAAAGAAGGATTTTTGTCAGGCGCTCAAGAGTTAATTGGGAAGCATAAGATGCTTGAACTTCAGATGAAATACAGTCCAGAAGGTGAAGCGGTTATTGAGGGAATTAAGCGGGTTAGTAAGCCAGGCCAGCGTATTTATTTGCCCTCTGTCCGTATTCCACGGACTAACAGCGGTTTTGGAATTACTGTTGTTTCTACTTCCAAAGGCTTACTTACGGACAAGGATGCGCGGAAACAGGGTATAGGCGGTGAAGTGGTGTGTCAGGTGTGGTAGGACAGAAAAATAAGGTAGATCGCAATAAGATATTATTAAGCAATTGTGACCATATAAGAATTTTGAATTTAGATTAACTTAATTGTTAGAATAATTATGAGTCGTATAGGAAAAAAACCAGTCATTGTGCCAAGTGGCGTAAAAGCGGAACTAAAGGGCAATAGCTTGTCAATTTTGGGTCCTAAAGGGTCTTTAAAGTTGGAAGTACATCCTCAGGTTATTCTTGCCATTTCTGAAAATGAGATAAATGTTTCGGTTCCTAATCCGGATAATAAGAAGCAGAAGGCTTTATGGGGTTTATTCCGGGCTTTAATTCAAAATTTGATAGAAGGTGTGACCAAAGGATTTGAAAAGAAATTGGAAGTGAACGGAGTAGGATTTAAGGTCGCGATTTTAGGCAGTAAGCTATCCATGAGTTTGGGTTTTTCACATCCTATTGAAATTGAAATCCCTAAAGATTTAATAGCCACTGTGGAAAAGAATGTTATTACTATTTCCGGATCGGATAAACAGCGAGTGGGGCAATTTGCGGCGGAAATTCGTGAGTTAAAGAAACCGGAGCCATATAAAGGTAAGGGTATTAAGTATATTGATGAAACTATAATCCGCAAAGCGGGCAAGGTGGTTAAAGTCGTGGGCGGAGGCAAATAATGTAGCATTAAGTAAAGTTAAGTAAAATTTACAAATTAAATAAAATTTACTGCGACGAGTTTCAATTTTATTTATTTTTACTTAATTTTGATAAATTTTATTTAATAATTTTATGGATAAGAACAAGCAAAAAAGAATAAGTCGGGGTATACGCCGTGGACGAGTACGCAGCCGTGTTAGTGGTTTAGTTAACCGTCCAAGGTTGTCGGTATTTCGAAGTTCCGGCCACATTTACGGACAATTAATAGACGACGAAACAGGTAAGACTTTAATTTCCGCTTCCAGTATGGAAGTGAAAACTAAAGCCAAAAAGGGTGAAGTTTCTTTGGAAGTAGGTAAGCTTTTGGCCAAGAAGGCATTGGAAAAGAATTTGAAGGCGGTTGTTTTTGATCGAGGTGGTTACCGATATCATGGCCGGGTAAAGGCATTGGCTGACGGGGCCCGCGAGGGTGGGTTGGAATTTTAATTAATTGTCATATATGGAAAAAAGACGCAGACAATCGAATAGTTCCGAACAGGGACGCGAACGCAGTGAATTTGACCAAAAAGTCGTGGAAGTCAAACGTGTTACGCGCGTAGTTGCCGGCGGTAAACGCATGCGTTTTAGGGCTTTGGTGGTAATTGGCGATCATAAGGGAAAAGTTGGAATGGGCCTGAAAAAAGGTTTGGATGTTTCCGAAAGCGTAAACAAGGCTGTAAATGCCGCCAAAAAAAATATGGTGACTTTGCCGTTGGTAAACGATACCATTCCTCATGAAGTACGCGTCAAATACAAGTCTTCCTCGCTTTTAATTCGTCCGGCTAAGCCCGGTAGCGGCGTTATCGCCGGCGGCGCTGTTCGTCAAGTATTTGAACTTGCAGGCATAAAAAACGTTGTGTCAAAAATGCTTGGCAGTAATAACAAGGTTAACAATATTAAGGCAGTATTTTCCGCCTTTGAAAAAATGAAGAGCAAAGAAGCGGTGTACAGGCTTCGCAAGCAAGCATAAACTTTTGTTTTTTAGTGAAGAAAATTTTAAATAATTTTCCAAGAAATTGTTAAATTTATAGAAGCGTTTAAATTATATGATTAAACTTCATGAATTAAGAAAGCATCCTAAATCTACCCGGCGCCGCAAGGTTGTGGGTCGAGGTTTGGGTAGCGGCCATGGAACTTATTCCACCCGTGGTGGAAAAGGTCAAACCGCCCGTACCGGCCACAGTAAAATGCCTGTTCGTTTTGAAGGCGGACGTCAGCCGCTTATTCGGCAACTGCCAAAATCCCGCGGTTTTAGGGCTTTGACCGAATCTGCCACAGCACTTAGTCTTTCCAAACTTAACATTTTTAATGACGGTGAAATTGTAAACTTAAAAAGCCTTAAGGATAAGGGTGTTGTAGATGTGGGCGTGAGCCGGGTAAAAATTTTAAAGGGAGAAATAAAGAAAAAACTGACCATTAGGCTTCCCATTTCCGCCAGTGCAAAAGCTGAAGTAGAGAAAGCCGGCGGCACGGTTCGTTAGGGTGTGACGAACTCTAGATTTATGGATTTTTAAAAGCACAAAGTTCGTAGAAACAAATAGGAATTTGTAGTATACTAACCATAATGAATAAGTTAATTCTAATTTGGAAAACTAAAGACCTTCGCAATAAAATTCTTATTGTACTAGGTCTTTTATTGTTGACTCGCGTATTGGCGCATGTTCCTATACCCGGGCTAAACGCAGGGGAATTGAAATCTATTTTGGCTCAAAACCAATTTTTTGGATTGCTGGATATTTTTTCCGGAGGCGGCTTGACCAATTTATCTATTGCCATGTTGGGAGTGGGTCCGTATATTACGGCTTCCATTATTATGCAACTCTTGACGATTGCCGTTCCTTCTTTAGCCGAGATGCAGAAAGAAGGCGGGGAAGCGGGCAGGGCAAAGATTAACCAGTATACTCGTTACATGACAATTCCTCTTACGCTTTTGCAAGGATTTGCCACCATTCGTTTATTGCAAACGCAGAGTAATGGAGCTTTGCTTGCTAACTTTACCCCGTTTAACTGGTTTGTTACCTTGCTTTCTGTGTGTGCCGGCACCATGCTTATTATGTGGCTGGGGGAAATTATGTCTGAATACGACGTGGGTAACGGTATATCGCTTATTATATTTGCGGGCATTGTCGCTCAATTGCCTTCATTTTTGAGCCAGGGAATTCAATTATATAGCAGTAACCCCAATGCTCTTCCAACCGTTTTGGGTCTGGCTGCGGTGGTGCTTATTGTAATTGCCGGAGTGGTGCTGGTGACTGAAGCTCAGCGCAACATACCTATTGCCTACGCCAAGCGCGTGCGCGGCAATAAACTGTTTGGCGGGGTAAACACCCACTTGCCGTTGAGGCTTAACCAGGCAGGAGTCATTCCTATTATTTTTGCCATTTCCATTATGCTGTTTCCGGCGCTAATTGCGCAATTCTTTGTTAATGCCAAATCAGCCATGTTGGCCAATTATGCCAATAAAATAATTAGCCTTTTTAATACCCAAGGCTGGTTTTATGCCGCAATATATTTTGCGTTGGTTATGGTGTTTACATATTTTTATACTGCCGTGGTATTTAATCCCCAGGAGATAGCCGAGAATGTGCAAAAAAGCGGAGGTTTCGTGCCGGGACTACGTCCGGGCGCGCAGACGGCAGATTTTTTGGCCAGAGTGTTAAACCGTCTAACCTTGGCCGGGGCGTTTTTTCTTGCGGTGATTGCGGTTTTTCCAATTTTTCTCCCAAAGCTCTTAAACGCTCCCCAAACCTTAGCCGCAATTGGCGGTACCAGTTTGCTAATTGTGGTTTCCGTGGTTATTGAAAGCATAAAAAAAATCAACGCGCAGCTAACCATGCATGATTACGAAGGATTTTAAAACCCGTTAGGGTTTTAGTCGCGGAAAGACGCGGAATTTAACACGGAATAATCGCGGAAACAGGGGAACCAGACAATGACAAACTTTTTAAAACCTGCCATACTACTGGCAGGTTTTTAGTAACGTAATTATCTATTTCCATATGATTCTTTCTGATAAAACTATTCGTAAGTACTTGAAGTCAAAAAAAATTATTATACTGCCTAATCCAAAAGCTGGGGATTTTAAATCTTGTGGAGTAAAATTACATTTGGGATCCGAGGTATTAGTGCCCAAACCCGGGCAAAAAATAGATTTAAATGATCCGAAAAAAATTATTTTTACAAAAAAACCTATTCCACCAAAAGGTTATATTTTAAAATCTGGAGCTTTTATTCTTGTCTCCACGTTACAAAGGTATAAGTTCTCTACAAAATTAGTTGGGATGCTTGATGGGCGAAGCAGTCTGGCACGGGTGGGGCTTACCATACACGGTACTTCGCAAATGGTAGAGGAGGATAATAGAGACCCTCATGTCATTACTTTAGAAATAAAAAATCAAGGCCCATTTGATCTCATATTGCATGCAGGCATGCAAATTGGCATGCTGTGTTTTTTTGAAATGACAACTTCTGCTAGTGAGGACTTAAAATTTAATTATGCTCATCAGCATTCTGCTTTACCGCCAGATCCAAAGGCTTTAAAGCAAAAATAACATGCACGAAATTGAGACTAAAATTTTGGAGGTCAATGTAGACGATATTAAAAACAAGATGGCGAAGCTTCAGGCTGAGCTGGTTTTAGACACACGGTTAACGGTTGATTGGTACGGTACTAGTGCCGATATAAAAGCACAGCCGTGGTTTTTACGTGTTCGCACATCACGGGAAGATAAAGCAGAAATAACCTGGAAATCACTGCCCGCCATAGTGGGTAATACCCGGCAATCACAGGAAATTAATTTACAAGTTTCTGATATAGAAAAAGCTAAAGCATTTATTGAAGCTATTGGTCTAAACCATTACGCGCACCAGGAAAAGGATCGGGTTTCTTGGCAGTATAAGGACTGGCGGTTTGATTTGGACCAGTATCCTGGGATGCCCGCATATTTGGAAATAGAAGGCACCAGCCAGGGACATATTGCCGAGGCTATAGCGCTTTTGGGCTTGCAGAATCACCAGAGTTTGGCAGAAGGGGAGCGCCGGCTAATTGAAGAGCGATATAAACTTGACTGGACTAACATGCAATTTACCTCTTAGTCTGCATTTTTTACGGCCGTAAAAAATGGGGATAGCGGATAAGTTAGGAATGTTATGGCAAAAAAGAAATTGACATTAAGTAGTCATATTTTGGTTTTATTGCTTTCTTTTGGCAATACATTGTCGGTGTTTTTTCCTACACCTAGTGAATTTAGACGGCGGGCTTATTGGGGTAAGTATTTTGACGGCTATCCTCAATTCAAGAAAACATTGTATTATTTGTATGAAAAGGGCTATATTAAGTGGGAAGATAAGGAAAATAAGAGATTTATTAAATTGACAAATAAGGGAGAGTTGGAAGCATTGCTGCAAAAAGCAAGGTGTAGCACTAAGCCTAAGCATTGGGATGGCAAATGGAGGCTTATAATATATGATTTTCCGGAGGAGAGTAAATTGAAACGGCATCAATTTCGGTATTTGCTGAAACAAAATGACTTTTATAAATTACAGCAAAGCGTATTTGTCAGCCCGTACCCTCTAAATAGGGAAGCCATACAATATTTGCAGGATACTCACTTAAACGAATTTATTAGGATTATGAAAGTGGAAGAAATAGATGATGACAAAGATTTGAAAAAACATTTTGAATTGAAGTAACATACTCATTTTTTACGGCCGTAAAAAATGAGTATGGAGTAGGGAAGTAAGTATAATTAAAAAGTTGTATGAAGGAAGTGGAAATTAAAATTGAGATCGGAAATGCTGACCAGGTTCTTAGGAATTTGGAAGCTTTTGGTTGTAAGTTTTCAGCACCCGTGAGTCAACTAGATACGGTATTTGTTCCGGCCGACGTTTTGGCGCTTCCCTGCCCGGCGGGTACAAATGTTTTAAGAATTCGAAAGCAGGGGGAAAAATTTTTGTTTACTCTTAAACGTAGCGATGCCGGCAATCATTTGTCCAAGCTCGAGCATGAGTTGGAAATTTTAGATCCGAAAAAACTTGAAAGCATATTAACCGAGCTTGGCTATAAGAGGATTTCCATTGTTTCTAAAATGCGTAGGAAATGTAAATTTAAAGAATTTGAAGTTTGTTTGGACGCAGTGGAAGGCTTGGGAAATTTTCTGGAAATTGAGACAATGACTGATGGGGATGCTTTTGCCGCACAGCGGGATATGTTAAAATTTTTAGCTGAGTGCGGCATTGATTCAGCCAAGAGAGCGGAATATGGCTACGACGTATTATATTTTCAAAAACATGGAACGGGAACAATTTGAACAACTTATAACGGAGTCGGTATTGGCATTGCCAAAATCTATCCGCGAACGCATGAATAATGTGGAAATTGTGCTTGAGGAAGGCGAGTCACCAAATAACAGTTTGTTTGGGCTTTACCATGGAATATCTCAGCTAAATAGGGGATCCGGTTATGGAATGAACCCTACTTTGCCTGACAAAATAACTCTTTGGAAAGGTACTATTGAGCGGTTTGCGGGAAGCGAGGAAAATATCCCAAGCTTGGTGAGAAGGGTGGTGTGGCATGAAATTGGTCATCATTTTGGGTTTGACGAGGACGGGATTCGCAGACTTGAGGAAAAATGGGAAAAAGAGGGAAAAATTTAACATATACTTTGACAAATAAAAACATTGACGAATATTTAAAAAAATAGTATAATAATGATTCATATTTATAGAAATATGTTATAATTAGGTAGATATTTTTATGGTAGATTTAAGAAATCCTATTTTACCTCTCGATACTCGCGATTCGGGGAGCAGCTCCGGTGATTTTAAGCATGGCAATGGTGCTAATAGAGTTGAAGGAGATATTAACGCGAAAATAGACGCTACTTTTGAATCTGGGGATCAGGCGGAATTAAATTCATTAGAAAGCGGTTTAAGGATACCTGATAACACTCAAAACTTAGATCCAGTTGTAAATATAAAAGCGGAAATTGCTAAACCAGCAGCTGGAAATAGTTTTGGTATTTCACATGACGCAACCCCTCAGAAAAATTTAGAAGATTTGATCTCGATCCGCATGAGCAATCAAGGTGAAGTTCTTAAATCCAATGGTACAATAGGAGATGATTTTCTCAAGGACACAGAGCGTTTGGTTGGACAATAATATTTAGTTTTTTAGCTGAAACAAAAATAAATGCTTTATGGCGTAAGTACAATAAATATTGCACTCTTAGTGCTGTTTGGTTTGACGGCTGTTTTTTTAGCCGTATTTTTTTATTTTTACAAAAGGCATATTTACCATACTAAACATATTGTTCCCAGGGTAAAAGAATGGGTGTTTTTGGAAGTACAGATGCCCAAAGAAAATTCGGACGACAAAGACAGACAAAAAAGCGACGAAGAAAAGAAGCTTATGATAGGGGTGGCTGAACAGTTATTTACCACGCTTTCGGAATCCGGAGAGCATCGCGGTTGGCTGGAAGGCAAAGATTTTTACAGTTTTGAAATTGCTTGTACGGAAAAGAAAATTTCATTTTATATAAACTGTCCCAAACATTTGCAGGAATTGGTGGAGAAACAGTTGCAGGCTCAATATCCGCACGCGTTTGTGGAACAGGTTAAAGGTTATAATCCATTTAAAAAAGGCGCGTGGGTGGAGGCTGAAGAATTGGTTTTAAGTAAAAGGTATGTTTACCCGTTTCGTACTTACAAGAGTATGGAGTCTGATCCTTTAAATGCCATTACAAATGCCATGAGCAAGCTTCAGGAAGGCGAAGGTGCCGCGGTACAGTTTGTGCTTAGTCCGGCAGGGACAAAATGGCAGGGTAAACCTAGGCATATGGCTTTGGAAATCCAGCAGGGTAAAAATCCTGAAATGGTGGAAAAAGGCGCTTTGTATAGGTTTTTGAAAGATATTGTACATGCGTTTGGACAGGCAGTTTCCGGGAGTAAGTCCGGTCAGGGGCAGAGCAGTCACAAGGATTTAAGCGGATATTACAGTCCTATACAGCTTACCCCTATGCAACAAGAAATAGTTAAGCGTTTGGAAGAAAAAGCCAGCAGGCCAGGGTATAAAGTTAATGTCCGGCTTATTACTTCTTCGGTCATTCCCGGAAATTCAAAATTGCATATGCGCAATTTGCTTTCTAGTTTTTTGCAGTACAATATGCCCCCGTTTAACGGTTTTTATCCTAGAAAACGGAACAAAAGCGATATAGTTAAGGATTACCTGTTTCGCATTTTTCGCGATAAAGGCAAATATATTTTAAATACCGAAGAGTTGGCCAGCTTATGGCATTTGCCAACCCCGTATATTGAGACTCCTAACATAAAATGGCTTATTTCAAAAAAAGCCCCGCCGCCAATAAATACCCATAAGAGTGGGTTATTAATTGGTAACAATGTTTATCGCGGCATGGAAACCCCTATATATATGGGGCGTGATGACCGTCGCCGGCATACCTATGTATTGGGGCGCACCGGCAGCGGTAAGTCTGTGTTGCTTTCCAACATGGCCATACAAGACATAAAAAATGGCGAAGGTCTTTGCGTAATAGATCCGCATGGGGATTTAATTCAGGATATATTGGCTAACGTGCCTAAAGAGCGGGCGGAAGACGTGGTTTTATTTGAACCTTTTGACATGGAGCGGCCGCTGGGATTAAATATGCTCGAAGTGGATAGCGAAGAGCAAAAAGATTTTGCCGTACAGGAAATGATTTCCATTTTTTATAAATTGGTAACAGATCCGGCAATGCTGGGCCCGATGTTTGAACATAATATGCGCAATGCCATGCTTACGTTAATGGCTGACAATGAACATCCGGGCACAATAGCGGATGTGCCGCGTATATTTACGGACACGGAATTTCAGCGTTATAAACTTTCCAAAGTAAAAGATCCGGTCGTAAGGCTTTTTTGGGAAAAAGAAATGGCCAAGACCTCGGATTTTCATAAATCCGAAATGCTTGGTTACCTTATTTCTAAAGTTGGCAGGTTTGTTGAAAATACCATGATGCGCAATATTGTCGGCCAGGGGAAGAGCGGGTTTAATTTCCGCAAAGTTATGGATGAAGGCAAAGTACTTTTGGTCAATTTGTCCAAAGGACGTACGGGGGAAATTAATGCCAAATTACTGGGATTGATTTTAGTTTCCAAACTTCAAATGTCGGCTTTGTCGCGGGCGGACATACCAGAGGACAGCCGGCGTGATTTTTATTTGTATGTAGATGAGTTTCAAAATTTTATTACTGACGCTTTTTCTTCCATTTTATCCGAAGCCCGAAAATATAAGTTAAATTTGATTATTGCGCATCAATATTTAGGCCAATTGGAGCAGCAGGCAGGCGCGCAAGGCGCGGGAAGCAAAGACCTGCGTGACGCGGTATTTGGAAATGTCGGCAGTATGATAGCTTTTCGTACGGGGGCGGAGGATGCGGAGGTTTTGGGTAAGGAGTTTGCGCCTACTTTCAACGAGTTTGACCTGGTGAATATCGACCGTTTTAATGCTTATGTAAAACTTATGGTAGACGGTACGGCCAGTAAGCCTTTTAACATTGCCACATTGCCTCCACAAAAACACGGTAATCCGGAATTGGCAGAAGCAATAAGGCAGTTATCACGTTTAAAATTCGGCCGGGCACGGGCAGAGGTGGAAGCGGAGCTTTTGGAATCGAGTCAGGTGGCTGAACGCATGAGCGAAGGGCCCGCGGCTGTTGAAAAATCATGGTAATTAGAACTTCCGCGCTTGCCATTGTTCATCAACTGGCAAAGCCAGATTGTTTCAAGCAATGACTGCGCCGCAAGCGGTTTGGCCAATTACTTCGTTGTTTTTCTTACTGTTTTATTCGTCGTAGTTAAACTACGCCTCATAAAACCAGCGAAAAACGCCTCGTATTAATCACCCCATTCCTGCCAAGCAGAAGAATGGGGACCCGACTTGGCCAAACGCGTAAGTCCTAATAATGAAAGATGAGGAAGGTAAAAGGTCAAAAGGGTAAAATGGTAAGAAAATTTGAACGAATTTAACGTTTACGCTAAAATAAATAAGCCATGCCCGAAAATTACATTCATATTTTTACCGTTTTTATTGGACAACTCGTTACTTCTGAGCGCATGAGCATAGAAGACGCGCAGCGAATTTTAAAAGCTTTTTTGCCAGTTTGTGAGTCTGTCACCACCAGGCAGCAGCTGATCGAGTTTATTGAGCGACATTCGCCCATATATTGGGAATTAAAAGAATTGAAAGAAAAATTATTGGATCCGAATTATATTTTTAAGGACTAAGTATAAAAAATATGTCAGATAGCGGACACGGCGGGCATGAAAAGCAAAAAGGTGGATCGACCAGGCGTGAGTTTTTGTTTGGTTTGGGCGCATTGTTTACCTCGGTATTTACAAGGAAAAACTTGGAAAGCTTGGTAGATAATTTAAACCTCTTTACTTCATTTATTTTGAGTCCTTTTAAAAAAGGCAGCGGTGGCAGCGGTGGCGGCGGTCATTCCGGCGACCATGGAGGCCACGCCAAGCATTAACTTATTTTCGGCGAAAGCGCATGTCCGGATGTTTGCCAAATAACATTTTTTATGTCGGATAACAATGAAAATTTGAAAAAGATAGAGGAATCTCAAAAGGCGCCGAAAGAAATGCCGGCTGCTTATAGCAGGTTGGCGGCCGTATTTCTTTCGGAAATTATTCGTTCCAGAAGAATTTCTCTTGCTCGCGCGGCTGAAATTTCGGAGGCTGTTAACTCTGCTATGCAAAATATGAAATCGGAAGAAGAATTACTCTCTTACTTGACTGGCATAGAAAAAGATTTTGAAGAAGTTCGCGGATTAAAAGAAGTGCTTAATTTTGGATTAAGACAACCAGAGACAAAAATATATGAGCGGGAAATAAAAGAATATGCCGCGGAATTATTTAAGAATGACATGGTGGCTTCCTCAATTTTTCTTCAAGATGCCGCGAAGTCCAGTATGACTATGCAGGAGTTATGCCTGCGCTACCCTGAATTTTCCAAGCGGGTATCCGCTAAAATGCCAATGGTTATGACAGCAGAATTGGCAGTTACTTAATCTGTGGTTAAGTAGTTTGCCATAGGTAGAATGTATGGTATACTATAAAAGAACTCTTACACATTGAAACAAACATAAATATTTAAAGTATGGACAAGCTTTCAAATTTGGCTTTAATCGCGCAGATGATTGATTCTGCGGAAAAAAATATACAGTCCGCCAGACAATTACTTAGAGAAATAATGGGTGGGCAAATGCCCAAAACACCCTCATTTGGATCTGAAAAGGCAATGGTTTTTGGGGTATCTGAAGGCGGAAAAATTATTGAGGGTACTTTTGATGGTCAGAACATGATTGGGCCAGATAAAAAACAATACCCGGTTCCGGCAAATTACGCTTCGAAATCCAAACTTATTGAAGGCGATGTATTAAAATTGACCATAGCGGATGATGGATCCTTTATATATAAACAAATTGGTCCCATTGAGCGACGTAAGATGTTGGGCATTTTGACAGTAGATGAAAAGGGTGATTTTCGGGTTTTGGCGGAAGGCAAGCCATATAAGGTTTTACTCGCTTCGCTTACTTATTTTAAAGCAGAATCCGGCGATGAAGTAACCATAATTGTTCCAAAAGATTCGGATAGCGCTTTCGCGGCAGTTGAAAATGTAATAAAGAAAGTGCCCATCTCGGGAAATTCGGATATTGAAATGGATGACAATACCGCAATTGAGAGTCCGAAAGTCGTTATGGATGATGACGAGGAAATGTAGTGTTTGACAGCCCATTAATTCAAAATTTTGCAGAAATAAAGCAATTACTCATTTGATCTTATGAACATGATTCTCGGTACCGTTCAGGGCACAACCTTGTCTTTAAAAATTACCGGTTTACTTGAACGCAAGCCGGTAATTTTGCAGCTTTTAAGGTTTGGTGCCATAGGTTTGTTTAATACTACCATCGACGTTTTGGTACTTAATTTTATGGCCGCGCAATTTGAAATTACTCGGGGATCCGGGTTGGGTTGGGTAAATATTCCGGGTTTTTTCCTGGCAGTCGTCCAAAGCTATTTTTGGAATAAATATTGGGCGTTTGAAAACGAATCGGCCGTAAACTTGCTTAAGAATTTCTTCCGGCTTGCTTCTGTTGGGATTGTTGGCGCGGTGGTATATGTGTTGGTGGTTTTGGGAGCTCATGAAAGCGCGCGGGCTGTTTATTTTTCAGGCATATTTATTGTTTTTATATTAGCTCAAATAGCGTTATGGAATTTTTTTGGATTTTTTAAAGTTAAGATTTTTGAGGAAAAACCTTTATACGCGAGGTTTTTTATTGTCAGTTTGATTGGGTTTTTAATCAACTCCGGCGTACTGTATTTAGTTTCCACTTACGGCAATTTAACCCAAAATAGCGGCGATAATTTGAATATTGCTAAATTGGCAGCCACATTCTTCTCTTTAATTTGGAATTTTGTGTGTTACAAATTTATAGTCTTTAGGCGGTAAAGTCCGAATAATCGCAAATATCCTTTGTTTCCTGCGCTTTTTGCAGGTTTTTTTATTCTTAGCATGGTGGTATAATACCTAAGTAATAAACTTAGGACTTCCGCGTTTAGCCAAGTGGGGTTCCCCATTCTTCTGCTTGGCAGGAATAGGTTGATTAATACGAGGCGTTTTTCGCTGGTTTTATGAGGCGTAGTTTAACTACGACGAATAAAGGTTTCTCGCATCCGCCTAGG
>CAZPRQ010000004.1:7418-35926 GCA_964589415.1 uncultured Candidatus Saccharibacteria bacterium | reverse complement strand
GGGCTTTTTGATAGGACTTACGCGTTTGGCCAAGTCGGGGTCCCCATTCTTCTGCCTGGCAGGGATGGGGTGATTAATACGAGGCGTTTTTCGCTGGTTTTATGAGGCGTAGTTTAACTACGGTGAATAAAACAGCAAGAAAAACAACGAAGTAATTGGCCAAACCGCTTGCGGCGCAGTCATTGTTCCTGCAATCTGGCTTTGCCAGTTGCAAACAATGACAAGCGCGTAAGTCCTATTTGAATAAAAAATACCGGTGGTCCATGGCAGACCCCGGTTAAGTATTATTTGATTCCTCCTCCATTTTTGGTTTCCTCGATTATCTCGTTTAAATATTCTTTGGAGTTTTCTCTTTCCGCCCGAATGACAAATACTACATAGCCAGTGGCGAGAAAGGCCAAAACGCCAAGAATTATAATCGCAGCTTCCGTCCAACTGAGCTGAAAATCCATATGGTGATTATATCTAAAACTCTGCGAGAAGAAAAGCCCTTATTTATCGCCTATCGCCAATAGACTTTCCCTCCTGAATTTAAGGCTCCTTGCTCATAGCCCTTTTGGTAGGCAATTTTCACGAATTTGCAGTTCAGTAGTATGATTAGGGCCGCAAACCCAATAACAATGGATATTGCCCGACCCGCGGTTAAACAAACAGAGCATTCGTCACACATATTGCCATTATACCAAAAATTAGGTTTTATGATAAAATCAGATTATGCTAAAACTTTACAATACGTTAACTAAGGAAATAGAAGAGATCTCAAAAAAGGATCATTTAAACCTCTATACTTGCGGGCCTACGGTTTACAATTTCGCGCACATAGGCAATTTGCGCGCCTTTATTATGGCCGATTTGCTTTACCGTACCCTAAAGTACGAAGGTTATAACCCCCACTGGGTTATGAATATTACGGACATTGATGACAAAACCATTAAAGGAAGTCTGCAGGAATTTGGCAAGGATGCCGGGGTAACGGATCTTTTTAATTTTACTGAAAAATATCTTAAAGCTTTTAAAGAAGACTTAAAAGCTGTAAATGTATCCGTTGGTGAAATAGAAATGATCCGTGTTACGGATAAAATGTCTGAAATTCAAGATTTTATTTTAAAACTTTTGGAAAAAGGCTTTGCCTATAAAGCCGATGACGGCGTGTATTTTAGTATTGAAAAATATCAACAAGATAAAGAATTGGGTGATTACGGCCAGCTAGTTGGAGAGAAATTTTTAGAGGGTAAAAAAGTTGGCGCGCGCGTTGCCGTTGACGAATACGAAAAAGACAACTTAAGCGACTTTGTGCTTTGGAAGTTTCATAACCCTGAAACCGACGGGCAAATTTTTTGGCCACATCCCACACTTGGAAACGGGCGGCCGGGCTGGCATATAGAGTGTTCTGTAATAAATCAAGTCGCCTTTAAAGGCGAAGCCACCGACATTCACACCGGCGGAGTGGACTTGATATTTCCACACCATACCAATGAAATTGCACAAAGTCAGCCCATGTATAAACCATTTGTAAAAGTCTGGTATCACAACGAGCATTTATTGGTTGACGGGGAACGCATGGGAAAACGATTTAACAATTTTTATACAATGAAGGATTTAAAGGACAAAGGTTTTTCTGGGCAGGATTTGCGCTATTTATATTTAACTTCCAGTTTTATCTCCCAGCAGAACTTTACGTTCGAGGCGCTCAAGGCGGCGCATACATCGAGGGCTAAACTTTTGAATTTGACCTCGACCTCTTCCTCGCCCGAAGGGTTCGAAAAGGCTCTGGAAAATAATTTAAATACCGCCGAAGCTTTAGGATTAATTTGGTCGGTAGGCGCTATAAATGACGAAGTTAAAGAAGTTTTGGGATTTTCTGATGAAGAGCAAGCAGCAATTCCGGGTGAGGTTAAGCAATTGCTTAGGGATCGGCAAACAGCCAAACAACAAAAAGACTTTGCAAAGTCCGATGAATTAAGGAAGCAAATAGAAGCTTTGGGCTACGAAGTCATGGACACGCCAGAAGGGCAAAAGATAAAGAAACGCTTGAATATTTGAGTATTTTAAAGGCTCAGGCGGTTGAGCCTTTTGTTTTCCCCGGACATTTCACCGCATATCCCCCGTTTCGTCAAATAATAGCCCTTTTCCAGGTTGGAAAGGGGTTTAAAAACAGGTATAATGCTTTATGAAGGGTCAGCCAAAAGCTGGTTTATTTTTAGTTTCTCATTATTTGTTCTAAATACTGCTTATGGCCGATAATGCTACAATTCAACGTTTGCCGCCGCAAAATGCCGAAGCCGAAATGTCTGTTATTGGCGCAATTTTGCTGGACAAGGACGCGCTAATAAAAATAGCGGATGTAATTAGCCCGGATGATTTTTACGACCCCAAACACCGTATAATTTTTCAGGCGATTTTGCATTTGTTTGAGCGTAATGTCGCAATAGACATACTGACAATTGCCGATGTTCTTGAGTCAAAAAAAGAGCTGGAAAAAATTGGTGGCAGCGCCTACCTTAGCCAGCTGGCAAGTTTAGTCCCGAGTGCCGGCAATGTAACTTACTATGCTCAAATTGTCAGGAAAAAGGGTTCCTTAAGGCGCTTAATCCATACTGCCGGAGAAATAAGCAATTTGGGTTTTCACGAAGAAGACGATGTGGAGAATGTGCTCGACAAAGCCGAGCAAATGCTTTTTTCCATTTCGCAAAAAAATTTGAAACAAAATTTTGTTTCCATTGCTTCCGTCCTTCATTCCACTTTCGAACGTATAGACGAACTGCATCGCGATCAAAATAAGCTCAGAGGTCTTTCCACGGGCTATTTTGATTTAGACGACAAACTTGGCGGCTTACAAAAATCGGACCTGGTTGTTTTGGCTGCCCGTCCTTCCATGGGCAAAACCTCCCTTGCCTTGGATATTATGCGCCATATTGGCGTTAATTCTAAAGTACCCGTAGCTATATTTTCTCTGGAAATGAGTAAAGACCAATTGGTAGACCGTTTGCTTTCTTCACAAAGCGACGTGGATCTTTGGAAAATTCGCACGGGACGCTTAAATGAAGAAGATTTTGAACGGCTTGGTGAAGCTATGGGAGTGCTTTCCGAAGCCCCAATTTTTATAGACGACGCGGCGGGTTGCAACATTATGGAAGTTCGTACCAAGGCCAGAAGGCTGCAAGCCGAGCATGGTGTAGGGTTAATTGTAGTTGACTACTTGCAGCTTATGAGTGGGCGCAATACAGACAATCGCGTGCAGGAAGTTTCCGAAATATCTCGCAGCTTGAAAATATTAGCCCGCGAACTAAATGTCCCTGTAGTTGCTTTGTCGCAGCTTTCCCGCGGTTTGGAAAACCGTCCGGACAAGGTCCCTCAGTTGTCAGACTTGCGTGAATCCGGCTCTATTGAGCAGGATGCCGACGTGGTTATGTTTATTTACAGGGAAGATATGTACAAGGGAAAAGAGTCAAAACGCCCAAATATTGCCGAAATTCATATTAAAAAACATCGCAACGGTCCAACCGGACAAATTGACCTGTTTTTTGACGCTTCGAAAACTTCTTTTAAGAATTTAGATAAAAGTTTCGACGTTTCTCCCCAGTCCGTTATGCAAACAGCGGCCAGTAGTGAAGAAATGCCGGCGTAGAGAATTCATTCTAAATAGGACTTAGGCATTTGCCATTGTTGGCAGATTGTCGGAGCAATGACTTTGCCGCAAGCGATTTGGCCAAATGAATAATTCCTACTAAATAAAAATGTTAAAACTTCCCTCCTCTCTTCAAAAACTAATAAATGAACTTTCAAAGTTGCCGGGCATTGGTCCGCGTTCCGCCCAGCGGCTGGCTTTTTATTTGCTAAAAAAAAATAAAATTGACACAGATAGTTTGGCCGTGGCCGTGTCCCGTGTAAGCCAGGATGTCATTTATTGCGCCGTATGCCATACCATGTCTGAGACTGACCCCTGTAATGTCTGTGCGGATGCAAGCCGAAACCATAATATTATTTGCGTGGTGGAAGAACCTCTTGATGCCATTGCCATTGACAGGACCGGTGAATACAAAGGCGTATTCCATGTGCTGGGCGGAGTGTTAAATCCCTTGGAGGGTGTTGGTCCTGAGCAATTGGAGATAGAAACGCTTAAATCCAGAATTTTAAACACCGGACGTGGGGTGGAAATAATTATTGCCACAAACCCGACTTTAGAGGGAGAAACCACAGCCATGCATTTGACCAAGGTTCTTAAACAGGCGTTTGCGGAAGTACAAATTTCCCGCATTGCCCGAGGCCTGCCCATGGGCGGCGACCTTGAATACGCCGACGACATTACCCTGCAGAGGGCAATGGAAGGCAGGAGGGAGTATTAAGACCATAGATACACAAATTAGGACAGATTGCGCAGATTTTTGCTAAATTTTAAAGGCTCGAACCTGGGTTCGAGCCTTTAAATATTCCGGTATTTTGTATTGTTGCTAGTGCGATAATGCAAAAGTTTTTATACCTTGGTAATTTCCACTTCAGTGAAATGCTGTCTGTGGCCTTGTTTGCGCCTGTATTTAGACTTGGCTTTGTATTTGAGAATGTGGATTTTTTTGTCCCTGCCTTGCTTTAGGATTTTGGCTTCCACTTTGGCGCCCGCAATAAAGGGTTTGCCGAAGTTAACGTCGGCGCCGGTTGAGGTTAAAAGTACCTTGTCAAAAGTAATAGCCGATCCGGCTTCGCCGGAGAGTTTTTCAATTTGGACTTTGTCCCCTTTTTTAACCAAATACTGTTTTCCGCCAGATTCAATAATAGCGATCATAAGAATAGTGATTAGTGGTTAGTGAATAGTGTTTAGAAAAGTAACAAAAGAATTCTATCAGATTTTTCAACGATCGTCAATCCCGTTAGTCGTTGGCAGGTGGGGGTGTTGGCGCTTGTAGACCATTACAGTGGCAATGGCTAAAAATATCATTACGAAGAATAACATCGACAAAGCAATAAGTTTACCAAAGGACTGTAAAAACACCGCGGCAAAGCCAAAAATAGCGGTAATTGAGTACAAAATAAGCACAGCTCCTTTATGGGAAAAGCCAATATCCAGCAGTCGGTGGTGAAGGTGCTTACGGTCGCCTGAAAAAGGACTTTTTCCGTACCATACGCGCCTTACAATTACCCAAGCCACGTCTAAAATGGGAATACCCATTACTAACAGAGCGGTGGCGATTTTACCGCCAAGTATTACAGAAAGCACTCCTAAAAAAAATCCGCACAATGTGCTTCCACCTTCTCCCAAAAAAATGGAGGCGGGGTGGAAAGCGTATACTAAATATCCTGCCAGCGCGCCGCAGAGAATAATGGCAAGCGTGGCGGTAATGGGTTGGTTAATGCGCTGGGTAAGAGAAAGGGTAAAAAGCGTAAGTCCCCCAATAAGAGTTATCCCCGCGACTAACCCGTCCAGGCCGTCCAGAATTTTTGTGGTAAAAATCATACCCATCATCCATAGCCAAATAAAAATAGCGGAAAAAGGTATCCCTAAAACACTAAAATTCAAACTAATGGGGTTGCCAAAAGGGTTGCTAATTTCTTTTATACCAACTCCAATTCCAGACCAGACAACAATAATGCTGGCTAAGGCCGGAAATAGCCATTGAATTTTGGGTGGCAGGTCAAATTTATCGTCAAGAATTCCGCCCAAAATTAGCGTTAGCGCTCCTATTAAAATGGCGGCAAAAAACTTTAGAGGTACGATGCTAAAGTTTATATTGCCGTAAAATAGGTAAACTGCCAAACAGGCGGAAAATGATAAAAAAATAGACAAACCGCCCAGTAGGGGCATGGGCTGTTTATGAATTTTTCGTGGGCTTGTTGGTACATCCAGAATTCGAAATCGCTTCGCGATGCTCCTTATAAGTGGAGTTATTGCCAAACTTAGGCCAATTGCCAAAAAGGAATAAAAAATATAACTCATAAATTAGGTAAAGTGTTATTGCACAGGTTTTGAATTTATTAACTTCATTTCCTTCATGTCAAGTCCGGTATTTTCTCCCTTGCGCGCTTTGGGCGTAACCCAAAATTCCAAATATTTTCCAAACATTAGTCTGGTTTGCGCCTCAATGGCCGGCAAGCTGCCAAATATTACCGAAGCCAACGGCACTAAAAACCATTGTAAGTACATCATAACCGAGCGAATGACCCCGTATTTTTTTGGCCTTGGCGGCAAGAGCACCATGTTAATATACACGCTAAAAATTAAAAACCCGGTAGCAATAGTCATGAGTACTTTGGTCGCGAACGGTAGGTTAAAAGCCAAAACGCTGTTTTGAAATTGCGTGCCTCCAATAAATAACGGCAGCCAGCCAAGCATGGAAATCATAATGCTGGCCGTGGCCCAATTAAAGTTACCTTCGGCATACTGAAAAATTTTGTAAAATTTATCAAATTTTGGAGCATCCAATTTGAGTAGTTTGGGTATGAGATGCGGATAATACTCAACATTATAAGCCCAGCGCCTCTTTTGTTTGTACTGGTTTTTCAGTGTTTGCCAAGTCGTGGCAGCAAGGCAGGTATCTAGACTTATGGGTATAAAAAGCGGAATAACGTAATACTTGCTTTTGTAATGCAAATAACACTGCCAGTAAATATAGCCGTCCTCGTTAACTATATCCTTTTTCCAAAAACCCACTTCAACCAGAGCCTGTAGTGTCATGGTGTGGGAAGAAAATGTTCGCAGGCGGTCCGGCCGGCTGCTTTCTGTAAATTGCCAGAAAGAATTGGAAACGGAAACCACCCGAATAATTGCCGGACTGTCCCAAATGTTGTTGTTATAAATCGCAATGGGTTGGTAGCTGGATTGATATGGGAACTCGGCGGTTAAAAATTCATACATTACTCTGGCAAAATATTGCGGGTGTATAATTGTATCCGAGTCAAAATTGGAAACTAAAACTTGCTTATCCCCTATGCCCAATTCATGGAGCCAAGGCCTTACGGTTCTAATAGCGTATGAAGCATTCGCGCTTTTTCCTTTTATTTCGTCCGGTAATCCGTCGGGGTGAATAGTGGTGTAAAACTGAAAAAATAATTTCTCGTACTTTTCTTTTATTTGATGTCCGATTTTTAGAGCTTCTGTCCCCGCCCTTTCTTCCCCGGCGAGCACTATAATTATCTGCTCTTTGGGGTAATTGCTTGCCGCAATGGCAGACAGGGTTGAGTCCAGAACCTCGAAACTCTCGTCTACGAAGGGTACAAGGACTACATGGTAATAGTTTATATACTCTCTGTCCCCGGGCAGTTTATTGAAAATTTTATTTAGCCTTGTCAGCTCCTCTTTTATGTATTTTTTTTCTGCTGCTGCCAATTTTCCCCCGGATTTATTTTCTAAGTAATTTAAAAAATCATTTGGCGACTTTAAGCGTTTTACGTAATCCAGCCAGTCAATGGTAACAAAAATTTTAAATTTTCCGTAACTAACCATTAAATGACTCGCGACATTTAAAGCTTTTAGTACCCAATACAAGTCGAAGCATATAATAAATATTGAAGCCCATACCGGTTGGACCCGAGAGAGCGTAACCGCGCCAAAAAACACAAGCCAAAATTGAAAGCCTGGTATACTTTCCCAAATTCTTTCGCTAAATGTCCTTTTTCTAAACATTAATTAACAGGAATAAGAAGCAATACATAGGCTAGAAGAATAAACTGTATGGCCACGCTCACACATAGTGAGGTTATTGCCAAAAAACGCTGCTGAGTTTTTAATTTTTCAAATAATACTATATTCACGCAGCTAATAATGAAAGCAATTACGGGAACTATGAATAAATTGTATCCTTTGTCGTACCAATACACCCCAGTAACTACATTGTAACGCAGCGCCATTATGCCTTCCGTAGCTTTGAATTTGTAGATAATAATAAAAAGTGTTATAATATTTACAATAAATCCAATGAGTTTGAGAAACAAAACCTTTTTGCCGCCCATAAACTGTTGTTCAAAATCCAGTTCCATAAGAAAAAATTAAGCGAATTTATTATACCAAAAACGGGTCATTTAGGCAAGTTTAACGTACTGTAAGGCAACATATTGAACACTTAAACGTTAACTGGTATTGCCCGATGTTTTATTAGTTAATTAGGTTAATTTAGACTGTGTCATCCCAGCCGAGTGCATCCGAGAGCCGGGATCCAGTATCTAAGCTCACCTCTGGATCCCGGATATTTTTATAGCCCTAAAAATTCCGGGATGACATAGCTTTGTGGACTCAGGTTCTAAGTTTTCAATATGTATCCCTTGCAACAAGATTTAATTCTTATAAATTTTAATCAACCTAAGGTCATTATGCGTTTTAGTTTATGAATAAAACATATAGACATTTTTTGTTAGGCTTAATTTTAGCTGCTGCTATTTTTTTTCGTTTTTATCAAATTGCCAATATGCCCGGCGGTTTATTTCCAGATGAGGCGGCTAACGGCCTGGATATAAATTCCATGCAGGAAGGGCAGATTCAGCCTTTTTATGAGCGTGGTAACGGGAGAGAAGCCCTGTTTTTTTATATGCTATGGGGTAGTGTAGAAATTTTTGGAAAGGGACCCTGGCAGCACCACGCGGTTTCTGCTTTGGTGGGGGTTTTGTCTGTATTGGCATGTTATGCTGTAGCCAGACAGCTTTTACTAATCGGAAAAAAGGACGATGAGCAAGCCGAGAGGCGGGCTACGGTAATTGGTCTTCTCTCTGCCTTTCTAATGGCAGTTTCTACTTGGCACATTACGCTTTCACGAACAGCCTTCCGGGCAAATCTTATCCCCTTGTTTTCTTCCCTTACTATTTATTTGCTGCTAAAGGGGTATTCTGCCCAGAGGCTTCGGGAGCGTTTAATATTTGCCTTTTTGTCAGGGGCTAGTTTCGCCCTGGGTTTTTATACATACATTGCATACAGGATAATGGTGCCTATATTATTCGTACTTATTTTATGGCCGCTTCTTGTCGCAATAAAAGAAAAAGTATTTACACGTACTTTAAAAACTTATTTTTTGCCTAAATTGGCATTTCTCGCGGCAATGCTAATTTTTATTTACCCTCTGGCTCATTATTTTTATACTCACCCGGGATCATTTATTGGCAGAAGCGGACAGGTTAGCGTTTTTAATCCCAGCTTGTATTTAGTAAATGGAGAACAGCTATCCGGCAAGCCGCCTTATGGGGTTGTGGTTAGCGCCGCTACGGAAGTAGCTATTGTGTCTGTGACCGCATATTTTACCCAAGGCGATTTGAATTGGCGTCATAATATTTCCGGCTTTTCCTTCCTTCCAAATACTGTAAGTCCTTTTTTTGGCGTCGCGCTTTTAATAGTTACTCTATTGGCAATAGGCTATTTTTTGATGCCTGTTCGAAAAAAAGGCTGGTGGCCATACGCGGCACTTGGGGTTTGGTTTTGGGGTATGTTATTGCCGGTAGTAACAACAGCTGAAGGCATCCCCCATGGTCTTAGGGCAATTGGCACCATACCCGCGGTCTTTATTATTTCGGCATTGGGATTGTACTATTTTTGGCGCGCTTTAGTTCGTATTCACCAAAGCCTGCATTCTAAAACCTATCCTGTTTTTGGCTATGCGTGGAAGCATAGTCTGGACGGTTGGGGCGTCTGGCTTTTAAGGAATATGTTCAAGACTGCCGCAACATTATTTTTTCTCGCCCTAATTATACAAAGTTACGCCGGTTACTTTATTTATGCCGCCAATTCTCCGGAACAAGCATATGCCTTTCGTTCAGATTTGACGCCTGTGAGTAAATATTTAATAGAGCGGTGCCAAAAACAATCCACGTATTTGGTTTTGGATAAGTTTTCGGTTCAGACCACCGACTATTTAACCAGCGACCCTAAAGGTGTTTTTAGCAATCCTTGTAATGTTCCCTATAAGCAAGTTGATCCGGAAAATTCATGGCAATTGTCGGGCCTTAAGGCAAAAGATCAAATTGTATTTGCACAGTCAAGCATTTTTGATATTAGAAAATTTAAGTTATATCACCCAAAGGCTGCTTTAGTCTATGAAGTTAGGAATAAGTTCAACCAGGCCGTTATGGCAGTGTATGAGGTTGGAGAATAAAATTATGAATCCTTTATATTTTGTTTTCTTGGCAGGATTATGCGCCGGATTTTACCAAATTTTAAGAAAAGTGGTTTCCAGTCGAACGGATGTCCTTTTGTCAGCCACCGCATTTTCCATGTTTGCGGCCATTACCGGACTGCTGGTTATTTGGATGAACCGCAATGAAATAAATATTAGGCAATTCATTTTAAATAAAAATTTTGCCTGGGTGATTATAGGCGGCCCAGTAGTTCTGCTAATAGATTATTTGGTAATTAAATCATACAGCCGAGGGCTGCCGCTATCCATTGGCGCTGTGGTTTTAGTTGGGTTAAGCGCGGCAAGTGCAGTAATTTTTGGCTTAATTATAGGAGAACATCTCAATCCTCCGAAAATTTTTGCCCTCATTCTAATATTATTGGGTGTATTAATTTTAAAAAATTATTAACTCTTATGAAAAAATATTGGCAAATAATTAGCGTAGTTATTTTGGGAATTTTAATTCGTTTGTATAACCTTACTTCTATTTCCCTGTGGCACGACGAAGCTTTTTCTGCCCTGCTAATAAAGTATAATTGGGGGGAAATGATGTACAGGATTGGTTTGGATGTTCATCCGCCGGCTTACTACATTGTTTTGCGGCTCTGGCACTATGTTTTTTCCGATGCCTTGTGGAGTTTAAGAGGAATGTCTGTTTTTTTTGGAATACTTACCATTGTTGCCGTTTATGGCCTGGTCAAAACTTCTTTTAAAAGTGAAAAAGCGGCTATTTTGGCCGCGCTTTTTGTCGCTTTAAGTCCTTTTCAAATTCAATACGTAACCGAGGCCCGCATGTATACTATGGGTGCTTTTTTTACGGTTTTGGCCGCGTATTTTTTGGTTAAAGCCCTCCAGTTGCAGAGGTTTGTATTTTCGGACAAGCAATTAAATATGCCAAATTTGCCGGAAGATATAACAGCGCACCGTTTGTCAGTCGTATACTATTTGGCTTTCGCCCTTAGCACCGCTGTAATGATTTATGCGCATTATTATTTGCTTTTTTCAGCGGCGTTTCTTTGTCTATATGCCCTCATTTACCATATTAAGCATTACGGCTTTGCGTTTAAAAAGTATGGCTTGTTAATTATTAGCTACGTTATTATTGCGGTATCTTACGCGCCTTGGTTAAAGGTTTTTATTTTCCAATACAAACAGGTTGGTGCCGGATACTGGATACCACCAATGGACCGCTGGAGTATTCCTGCCACTTTATGGCAAATGTTGTTAGGGATTGGCGTGGACGTAAATAATCCTACCACTCAAAAAATGCTGGTTTTGGCAAGTCTGTTTACGCTATTTTTGATCTATAAGTTTTTGCGAAAAATTGATCAATTTGAAAAATGGCTTGTTATGCTGGGCTTAGTCGCGCCTTTTATGGGAGCTATAATGTTTTATTTATTGGCCCAGGTTAAAGGCTCGTCTTCATCTGTCTATCTTGTTAGATATTTTTTATATTCCAGTTCTTTTTACAGTATATTGCTGGCCGTTTGGCTTTCGCAAATCCGCTATAAGTGGCTAATAAACACTTTAGTTATTGTTTATGCGACAGTAAATGTTTATACTGTCTGGCATTACTGGAGTGAACTAAACGTCAAAACCCGCCCTGGCATGGCTAAAGCTGCGGAATATTTACAAAGCAGCGTTGAAGAGAAACATAAAATATATATTGGAAGCTCGTTTGAATTTTTTAATTATAAATATTATAACCGTACGCCAGTAAAGCCAAAATTGTACAGCGGTGGTAATTCTGAAGTTAAAAATCTTCCGCATTTTGCAGGAACCGCAATACTTACCAACCAAGATTTACAACCGGATTTTAATAGCGAAGTTAAAAATGGCGATACAGTTTGGCTTTTGTGGACAAATGGTTTTGGGGGTAGTAAGCCGGAAGTGCCGGTAAACTGGACCCTGCTTTCTGAACAGGTTTATCCCGAAGTGAGGCCTTATTTAGGAAGTAATATTTATGTAGACATGTATAAGGTGAATTAATTGTAAGTAGGAAATTGGGAAGTTAGAAGTAAAAAACCCTCACTCCGCCAGCCGGCGGATGGGAGGGTTTTTTAGAACTTCAACAACTAGAGCATTAGCATAAGCACTATTTTTGGCCATCTTTTTCAATTAAATAACCCCGCAAAAAAGTCATTTAATAACAGTGCCTTGGCTAGGTTTATTTTCCAGAATTTTTCTCAAATTGTTTAAATTCTTTCCATTTGCAATTATTATTTCCAGTTTACTGTCCCTTGCTGTCTTGGCGGCGGTTGGGTCAAATGGTGTGTTTGCCCCGGGTTTCCATGGGCCGCTAAATTGGGAGTTAAATTCCAACCAAGTCATATTTTTTATAATTTTCGCGTTTTTAAATTTTTTTGGATCCTCGGTATAAACATAGTCAATATTACTTAGGTTTATAATGCGCTTTGCGCCGTATAGTTTAGCCAGCCTTACGGCGACGTCGTCTGTACTTCTTCCCGGTTTCCAGCCCCCGGCTACCATTATCTTTTCTCGAAAATTAACTCTTTTTTGGGGATCTGAAATAATTTTTGGATGGGATAATCCCCCAAACAGTAACTGTATGAGTTTGGCGTTTAGCCATGTGGAATGTATGCCTAGCCAATCCATCTCGTTATTTGTCGGCTCCCCCACCGCTTTAAGCACTTCAAGGTATTTTCGGCAAGTTTTTCCTCCTCCAACGACAAGTACAAAACGGTACCCTTTTTTTGTTAGACCCGTGATTAATTTCTTAAAATTTTTAAGAAAATCCGTGTCTATTTCATTTGGCACCACGAGCGAGCCTCCCAAGGAGAGTATTGAAAGTTTTTCCATATAGTTTTGTTAGTTTATCCTAGTTGTAGTTGCCCATATATTAGGCCGATAAATCGGTATACTACCGGGGGAAAATATTATTATTGTAAAGTATTGCTACTTGAGCTTGAAGTTAATGATTCTGGATTTGAAAAAAAGTTCGGTTTAGCGCATGGCTGATCTTGAAAGCATATAAAGGCCCTGTCTTTAAATCGAATATCTATATAGGCCAGGCCTTTTTCCTGGGCTTCTGAGTAGTCGGCCAAAATTAAGGAGAGTTTTGCCTGTAAATTTTCCATTGGCAAAGAAGTATGTGATAATATTTTGTATCCGGTTGTGGTTATTGCCGTATACTCCTCTTGCTCAAGGTTTAATTCCAGGCGTTTTGTGCCAAGTCCTGTGCCTTGGGTAATTGCAGTGGGCACGTTTTTTAAAATATTTTGGAAATTTGGGGGTACCGAATATTCCCCTATAGCTACTTTCGGGTCGTAACCGGACAGCTCTGTTAAATGCTCAAATGTGGAAGACGCGGGGGTGTCAGGCTGCAAATTTATTGAATCTACTATCATTCCATCTTCTGAAAAAATGTTAACTTTGTTATTTTCAAGCGCAAAATAGGAAATATTTCTGTGTCTCGCGCCAATTATAACGCTTTTTGGCCATTTTTTTTTCACGAATTCAATTTCTAATGTGGGATTTTCATTTCGCAGGAAATTTATTATAGCTATTTCGTTAAAAAAAATGTAATTTTTTTTGGGCAGTAAACTTTTTTTGGAAAAATAATTGTTTGCGGACGAGGCTAAAATGGCCTTATTTTGTTCATTGACGCCTTGGACGTTTACGGTTTTTATATATAGAAAATTTGGAATATAACATATATAAATAGTAAAGCAAATTAAACTCAAAAGCAGAATTTGAAGCCATACATTACCAAGTCCAATTTTTTTTAGTAACACAGCAAAGAATCCACCGGACTCGTAAAGTGGGGCCTTGTTTCGTTTATAGCTTCTAGCTTGGGCTAATTGTCGCCTAAATGAAGAGTTTTGAAAGCGGACTTTGGGATCAAGTTTGGTTTTCAAGAATATGGAATACTTAAAAATTAAACCAACACCACCTTTTAAGCAGCGGATTTTCTTAGCGTGCTATTTTATTATATCTTTGCCAACATAAGTTCTCAATATTTCGGGGACCGTTATGCTGCCATCCGCTTGCTGGTAATTTTCAACTATGGCAATAAGAATTCTAGGGCTGGCAATTACTGTGTTATTTAGGGCGTATACGTGTTTTACTTTGCCCTGGCTGTCTTTATAGCGAATATTTAGGCGCCTAGATTGCCAGTCGGTAAGGTTTGAGTCTGAGTGCGTTTCTCCGAAGTTTTTTCTGGCCGGCATCCAGGTCTCTATATCGTACATTTTGTATTTGCCAGCTCCCATATCACCCGTGCAAATATTCAGCACTCTGTGCGGGAGTTTTAAATCCTTTAGCATTTCCTGGGCAATTTCACGCATAGTTTCCAGCCACTTATCGCTCTCGTTTATGTCGGCTTTGCAAAACACCACTTGCTCGACTTTCATAAATTCATGAATGCGATATATACCTTTTGTGTCCTTGCCGTAACTGCCGACCTCTCCTCTAAAACACTGCGATACGCCGCTTACTTTAATTGGCAAATCTTTTTCTTCAAAAGTTTTATCTGAAAAGTAAGCTAAAAGCGCGGGCTCTGACGTTCCGGACAAAAATAGCGGCTGCTTCATATATTCAGGATCCTTAAGTTCGCTTTCCGTGCCCAGAACGTACTGGTCTTGCCTCCCGAAGGGAAAGTGGCCGCTGCCGTAAAAAGCGAATTCATTGGCCATAATAGGTGGGATTATGAGGTCAAAACCTTTTTCCTGCATTTTTTTTAGAGCGTGCCAAATAAGTCCGTATTGCATGAGCACGGCCTCATTTTTTAGGTAATAACCTCTAAAACCAGCGGTTTTTACGCCCGCCTCCAAGTCTACCATATTGTGGTTTTCCATAAGCTCTATATGGTCTTTTGGCTCAAAGTCAAATTTAGTTGGGATCTCCTTGACTTTCAATTCGTCTTTGGGGTCTATTTCTCCAAGAGAGGGGCTCCAATATAGCCATGGCACGTTTTCGCTGTCGTCCTTGCCAATTGGGGTTTCAGGACTGGGGATATTCGGCACCATATACATTAGCCGTTTAAAACTTTCTTCAATTGGTGTGAGCAGTTTTTTTATTTCGTCCGCTTTTCCATCCACTTCCTTCATTTCCAAAAGTTTTGTCTTCTTTTCTTCGTCCGAAAGTTTTGGAAATTCTTTGGAGACTTGATTTTTGGCAGCCTTTAAACTCTCCAATTCGGTGAGCATATCGCGCCTTTTGGAGTCCAAATCCAAAAGTTCTTCCAAGTCCAAATCAATCCTCTTATTTTTTATGGCTTCTTTGACTTTCTCTTGGTTTTCGCGGATGAATTTAATGTCGAGCATAATATTGCGTTTACAGTAGTTTGCCGATTTATCGGCCTGATAAATCAGGCAACTACATTACTAGTTTTTGTTGATGAATTTAATATCAAGCCTGGAATCGTGTATTAAGTATAAAGTATTATGTATTAAGCAAATAAATTATCTCATTCACATTCGGTAGGCAGTCGTAGTTGCCAATATCTTTTGGATTGATGAATTTTAATTCCAAAACTTCATCGGCTTTTGCTTTTAACTCCCCTCCTATAACCAAACACTCGTAAGTTAGTATAATTATTTGCCTTTGCGGGTTTTGGTTCAGCCACAGCTGGTTTAGGACTTTTGGAAGCAGCCTAACGACTTTCACATCGAGTCCGCATTCTTCTTTAACTTCTCTGACCAGCGCTTCTTCCGGGTCTTCGCCAAAATTGATTTTTCCTCCCACAAATTCCCATTTATTATGCTCTTCCGGAGTATCCGGCTGGTTCCTGCGGTCAATAAGTATTTCCCCTTTGTCGTTTTTTATTAACGCTACGACAATTGTAACCTGCTTTTGTTTCATAGCTATTTATAGAGCGGATACTTGTCAGTAAGTTCTTTCACCAATTTTTCTTTGCCAAAAATTAATAAGCCGTAGTGTTCTATATCAGAATAGTTTTTTTGGCCGGTCCATTCTATTACTTTTTTGTCATTGGTGGACTCCAGCATTTCCTTGGTAAATTCCGCGACTTCCAGACCTTGTTTTTTCGCATCAGCCGCCAGTTGTTTAAGTTCTTTATTCGATGCGGCAGTTTTAATCATTATCGCGTGCTGGATATTTAAATATATGTCTTGGCCGTCTTTGGAATGCATTTCGTTTTGGTGGAACAAGTTCCTGCCCTTTTTGGTTTGACGGGCCGCGAAAGCCGCGTTTAAATGCGCCACGGTATTCATTTCTTTCCACGGCTCCATTTCGGCCTCCTTGTTAACTACTGCTACCGCCATTAAGTTTTCTTTAGTTTTTGCTTCTTTTACATCTGCCTCCTTCATAAGCGGAAAGACCACGGTTTCCCTAATGGATTTGTCAGACAAGAAGGCAAAAAGCCTTTCAGATAGGCCAAAACCGGCGCACGGCGGCATCCCGTACTCCATAGCTTCCACATAGGCCTCGTCGAGCATTTGGGCTTCCTCATCCCCTGCCGCACGCAAAGTTGCCTGTTCCGCAAACCTGCTTCTTTGGTCAATGGGGTCGTTAAGTTCGCCAAAACCTTTGCCTAGCTCAGTACCATAGGCAATAATTTGCATTCTTTGGACGAGCTTTGGGTTATTTGGGTCACGCTTAGCAAGGGGTTCCAGTTCTACCGGCTGGTCAATTAAAAACACGGGTTTATTGCCGGGAATTTTTTCCCGGACCAGCTTGAAAATTAAATCTATAAGCCTTCCCCTTCCGGCGAAAGGTTCGTATTTTAGATGATTGTCATCGCAATATTTTTTTAAATCACCATCACTAACTACAAGCAAGTCTAGTCCCGTATGTTTTTTAAAAATTTCTACGTAGCTGACTTTTTCCCACTCGCCGCTCCAGTCTACGGTTTGCCCCCGGGCGGTTATAGATAAAGTGCCGAAAGTATCCATTATAACTTTTTGATACATCTCGCGGACTAAATTCATCATATTGCCAAAATCCGCGTACGCCCAGTAAAATTCCATTTGGGTGTAGTCTTGTAAGTGCTCCGTGCTTATGCCTTCGTTTCTAAAAATGCGGCCAATTTCAAAAACTTTTTCGTAGCCAGCCACCAGCATCTTTTTTAGCGGAAGTTCCAGAGATATCCTTAAATAAAATTCTTTGTCTAATGCGTTGTGATGCGTAATAAACGGCCGGGCCTCCGCGCCGCCTGTGGTAGCTTCCAAAATTGGCATATCCATATGCAAAAAACCGCGTTCCTGCAAAAACTCCCGCATGGAATTCCAAAACCTTGCTTTTTTTACGAAAATATCCTTGGCGCTGGTGTCAAGTAAAATGTCCAAATATCTTTTCCGAAGCCTGGTTTCTTCGTTCGCTAGGCCAAAGTGTTCGGAAGGGAGCGGAAGCAAGCTTTTAGCGAGTAGCTTATAGCCGGTAGCTTGCAGAGTCTTTTCTTCTGTTTTGGTTTTAAATAATTTTCCTGTAACCTCAATAAAATCGCCGATGTCCAAATTTTTTAAGGCAAATTTAAAATTATCCGCTCCGAGGTCGTCGGACTTCATTAGTGTTTGGATTTTGGCGGTTCCGTCTTCTATGTGCGCGAAAATTAGCTTGCCCATATCGCGCCAGGAGCGGATCCTTCCCACTAATGTAAGTGATGAATCGGCAAGCTCGTCAAAATCATCAAGCGCTTGCTTGTTGGTATGAGTGCGTGTTGCCGATGAAGGATAAGGTTCTAAGCCGGCCTGCTTTATTTTTTCCAGCTTTTCCCGCCTAATTTTTATAACGTCTTCTAGTCTTTCGCTCATAATAGTGGTCTGTCATCCCGTAAATCTTGATCCGCCTTAGGCGGACGAAAGATTATCCGGGATCCAGTTTCAAACGATTTTTCAATAATGAATAAGTACATTAATTCTGGATTCCGGATATCCCTCAAAGCTGTCGGGATTCCGGAATGACAGAAAGTTTAGGTTATTATAACAAAAAACCGCCCAAATAGCCAAGTGGCGGTTAATTTTGCTTCTCTGTGTAATTCTGTGTTTTAAATTCCGCGTCAATTCCGCGCGTGGTTATTCTATAGCCACTATTTCGTATTCCATTTCTCCCGCGGGCGTGGTAACTTTTAATTTTTCGTTAACTTTTCGTCCCAGCAATGCTTTACCAACCGTGGATTCATTTGAAATCTTTCCTTCCTTGGGATTGGCTTCGTTCGATCCCACAATGGTATACTTTCGCTCCTGGCCGTTTACTTTTAGAGATACAGTAGAGCCAATACCCACTGTCCCACCATGACCTGCCGTGGAAATAATTTCCGCGTTTTTAATCATGTCCTCTATTTCTTGAATGCGGCCTTCTATGAAAGACTGTTCTTCCCTGGCCTGTGCGTAGTCCGCGTTTTCGCTTAAGTCGCCATGAGCTGCCGCTTCCCGTATACGTTCAATAACCTCTGGACGTTTCTTTGTTATCAATTCTTTAAGCTCATCGTTCAATTTATGCAAGCCTTCCGCGGTAAGTAGATATTTTTTTGACATTAGACTTATATTAATTTAATGTGAATATTATAACGAGTTTGTTTAGTGCTGTCAAAGGAGTGAGCAATGGAGACCGATTGGACGTTGTTTTGTGTTTGCGACGACGGCGGTGTAATAAGATATCGCAATACTTCCGACACATTTGACCTGCTTATGCCAAGCGGACAAATAATAGCCGTACCTGAAAAAATTATAAGTGAACTTGGCGATCATTTGGGAGAGGCTTGCCAAAGTTGCAGTAGTGGCAAGCTCGAGTGGTTAAACGTTAACAATCTGTCGGCCTTGGGGCTCTTTTGCGGAACATGCGATAGAGCGCACGTACTGGCCGACGGTGTCATGTGTCTTGCTGATTGAGCAGCCTAACCGCTGCTCAATTTTTATTGGGGTTCAATGGTCATTTTTGCGCAAATAAAATAAAATAGAAAATTAAGGCCGATTATCATCAACACTCCAATTAATAGGCATTGTTACCAGCGTAAAGATGACCATTGAGGAGTCAAATGCGTAAGTTTTAAATATATTATATATCTAAATGATTAACCTATTCGACTCTTCTCAGGGCTAAACTATTAAATATCAAGGTTTTTGACAGTTTTTGCGTGGGTTGTAATAAAGCGCTTTCTGGGGGCTACCTCGTCTCCCATAAGGGTTTCGAAAATTTCGCTTACTTTCTCTGCATCTTGAATATTAACTTGAAGCATGACCCTGTTTTGCGGATCCATAGTCGTCTCCCATAATTGTTCCGGGTTCATTTCGCCCAAGCCTTTATAGCGCTGAATGTTGTATTTTATACCATCTATGGTTGAGCTTACAGCTTCTTCAGCTACGGGTTCGGAAATTGTTTCATCTGTGGCTGCTTCCCCCTCAGCTTTAGTCGTCCTATTTTTAGCCGCCCTGGTAGCTTTTTTTTCTTTGGCTTCTTTTACCATGTCTTGTAAAATTTCATCGCGTTCACCTTCGGAAAAAGCGTATTGAAATTCTTTCCCTATTTGAACTCTAAACAACGGCGGCTGAGCAATATATAAGTGCCCGTTTTTAATAATATCCGCGAAATATCGGTAAAAGAGAGTTAAAATAAGAGTACGGATATGGGCTCCGTCTACGTCGGCATCTGTCATAATAATTACTCTATGGTAGCGAAGCTTATTTACGTCAAACAAGTCCCCTACTCCCGCGCCCAACGCAATAACCATATTTTTAATTTCCTGGTTAGATAGCATTTTATCTAGCCTTGCCCTCTCTACGTTTAAAATTTTTCCGCGCAGCGGTAATATGGCCTGAAAGCGCCTATCGCGTCCGCCTTTTGCGCTTCCACCTGCGCTGTCGCCCTCAACAATATACAGTTCGCATTTCGCAGGATCGGATTCCGAGCAGTCGGCCAATTTGCCAGGTAAGGCTAAGCCATCAAGCACGCCTTTACGAATAACTGAATCACGAGCGGCTCTTGCCGCTAATCTGGCTTTGGAAGCCAATATGGCTTTTTCAATTATTTTTCCGGCATCTTGCGGATGCTCTTCCAGAAAAATTTCCAGTTCCTGGCCAACTACGGCTTCCACCGCGGTTCTAACTTCCGGGTTTCCCAATTTTGCCTTGGTTTGCCCTTCAAATTGCGGATTTGGTAGTTTAACGGAAATAATGGCCGAAAGCCCTTCGCGCATATCTTCACCAGTCAATTTTTCGTTTTCCTTTACGTATCCGTTTTTCACCGCGTAGGAATTTATAACACGGGTCAGGGCCGTTCTAAAGCCCGTTACATGCATGCCTCCTTCCGGGTTAAATACATTGTTAGCGTAAGATAGTATGCGTTCTTCGTAATCGTCGGTGTACTGAATGGCTACTTCTACGGCCACTTCTTCCACTTGCTTGCTTATGTATATGGCGGAAGATTTAGTTTTTTTGTTTCTATTAAATTGTCTTAAATAGCTTAATATGCCACCTTGAAAAAAATACTGATAGGTTAAATTATCCTCTTCATTGGTTATGACAAAATGCAGACCCTTAGTCAAATAGGCCTGGCTTCGCAAATGCTCTATAACCGTTTTAAATTTAAATTTAACGGTTTCAAAAATACTGGTGTCCGGATAAAAAGTAATTTTAGTACCATGCTGGACCGGATCTTTAGGACTAACTTTATCCACAACTTTAATTTGGCCTTGAGGTTTGCCTATTTTAAAACGCATTTCGTAAACTTTTCCTTCCTTTTTAACCTGGGCGGTTAAATTGGTGGAAAGAGCGTTTACTACGCTGGCACCTACGCCATGAAGACCGCCGGAAACTTTGTATCCGGAAGCTTCTCCGCCAAATTTCCCTCCGGCGTGCAAGACCGTAAGTACGGTTTCTAGGCCGGATTTTTTTGTTTGTTTGTGAATGTCCACGGGAATTCCACGGCCGTTGTCTTCCACAGACACGCCACCGTCTTTTTGCAGTGTAACCCAAACACGGTCAGCATGGCCGGCCATAGCCTCGTCTACTGAGTTGTCTACAATTTCCCAAATAAGGTGGTGAAGTCCGGTTTCCGATGTGGAGCCAATGTACATACCGGGTCGTTTTCGTACCGGTTCCAACCCTTCAAGTACAGTTATGTTTTCAGAAGTGTAACCCGATTTTTTGACAGTATTATCTTTTGGCATAAATTAAATAGCATCAAGCAAGTGAGGCTCGATACCGCAAGGTCTAATTATTTAGTGTATGATTTTCTCTTATTATTCACCTAATTATTTTAGCATAATATTGCTAAAAATTCTAGGTGAATAAAGGTTTATTTTTCTTTTATTTAAGCCAAATTTAAAGCCCAAACTTAGGTTTGGGCTTTAAAGAAATTTGATGCAAAAGTTATCAACATTTTGTATCTTGCGCAGCCCCCTTCCCTGTCATTCCGGACGAGTGCGTCCGAGATCCGGAATCCAGATCTATTGAAAAAACTGGATCCCGGATATTGTTCGGATGCACTTACAATTCCGGGATGACAGAAATACAAAAAGAAAACCTACCTCAACTCCGCGTTATAAATTACCTTAGTTTCTTCATAAAGTTTGTTTTGTAAGGGCTCAACTTCCTCAGCTTTTAGTGTTCGTTCCGGGCTTCTGTAAAGTACTCGGTAGGTATAGCTTATCCTGTCTTCTCCAAATTTTTCCGCGTTCTCGTATTTGTCCAAGAGCTCCACCTGCTCCACTAAGTCCTTACCAATTTCGCGGATTAAATCAAAATAATCATTGGGCACAAAATCCTTTTTTACAATGAAAGAAATGTCGCGTATGACAGGCGGGAACTTGCTTACTTCTACAAATTTTTGCCCGAGCTTTAACTGTTTTTTTACCCGCGGATCATCACTCCACAAGAGACGGATGTCAGGCAAGTCCATACTGGCAATTGCCAGCCTTTCCAGGCCAAAGCCAAAAGCCCAGCCGGTATAATTTTTTGAATCCACACCCATTTTTTCCAGTACTGTGTTTTTAACTACGCCACAACCCGTTACCTCAATCCACTTGCCGCCAATTTCCACTTCCATTTCCAAGGACGGATCGGTGTAAGGGAATGTGTCAGGATTTAGTCTAAATTTAGCAGCGGGTCCGAATACGGCCTTAGCTATGTTACCCAACGATTCTTCCAAATCGGTTTTGGTGATTGTTTTAACTGCCTTTGGCGACAGATACCAGCCGTCAATTTGATGAAAGACATTCATATGTTTCCTGTCTATTTCGTCTTTGCGGTAAACTTTGCCGAAACTAAAACATCCGACAGGCATATTGGCGGCAATTCTTTCCTTTACGCCCGCGTCATTTAAATAGTAGTACCACATTGTGGTGGTATGAGTGCGTAAAATATTTTTGTCATCAACATAGTAAGTATCGCTTTTGCTTCTGGCCGGATGGTTTGCCGGGAAATCAAACAAGTCGAAACTTATGTCAGCCGGTAAAATTTCTGGCGTTTGGATGGTGTCCAATTCTTTAAAATAATCGCTGGCCAAAATCCTTTTAACAATTTCGGCAACTGGGCTTTCCGTATCACGCGACAAATCGGGCATGCTTAAATACCGCCTGATCCTTTGGGCTTCAAAGTCCGTGCGTTTTTCCAGCTCCTTTTTCAGGCGCTGTTCTTCGGATGTGTCGATGATGATGTTTTGGGACATATTTTTTCCTGTCATTCCGGAATCCTGAATGCATCTAAAGGATATCCGGAATCTATTTACTAGATCCCGGATATCCCAACAAAGTGGGATTCCGGGATGACACAAAAATGAATTTTGTGTCATTTTATCATTTTTTCTTCAAATTGGCTACCCGGTTTAACATTGTTCTGTAAAAGCATTATTTCAGGCTTTTCGGACAAGGGGCCAATGCCTAGCTCAAAAGCCGCGCAAATCATACCTTGGCTTTCCACTCCCCTGATTTTGGCTTTTTGGAGTACAAACTGTAAATGTTTTTCATCATGAATATTTTTTGGGATGTTGGCTCCCGGTAAAGCTAAAGCCACCATATCACCAATGCCAAAATTGAAAGCCCCGCAGACTACCGGTTCGATTATTTTATCCCCCACGTCAAGTTTAATAACCCTCAACCTGTCCGCGTTAGGGTGCTTTTCCGCAGCAACTACACGAGCGGCCACTATATTATTAAAGTTTAATTTTTTTAAGCCGAAGAGTTTTGTTAGAAAATTCAAGGTAATTAAGTAAAATTAATTAAAAATAAATAAAATTAAGTAAAATTGAATGGAATAAATTATATTTAATTTTACTTAATTATGGTCAATTTTATTTAATAATATCGGCATTCTTCCTGATTGCACAAGTATCCGCTGTAGCCGGATGGCGGGGCATCTAGAGGAGATTTTAAAGTAAAGGAGTTAAAGGTTTGACCCACGCGGTATTCATAATCTTGTTCATTTTTTGGTTCCTTTGGCACTGCCGTAAGGTATTTAGGCACAATTTCTGTTTTATATTTCGATTCGGTGGGAAATACATAGTCCTGGGTGCCCGATGCGTTGGCACTGGAGTATAAAAGTAGCGCGCTACGAATCATTTCCAGGTCTGACTTTCGTTGCTCGTCGAATTGAGAGGCTTTTTCCGAATCAAGATACTTTTTTCCGTCCGCCGAACGTATTTTAATTAATTGTTCCTGGGTTTCGCTGTAAAAAGTCAAAACAAAATCTGTTTGGTCTTCACTTAAAGCATAGGCATAAACAAAGGGTTCACGGTTTATTGGGTCTATGGGGTTTGTGGCTACCCTGTTGTACGGTTTTATTTGCTCAGCCAGGTTCAAAAAATCGGAAGTCTTTGGGTATTCATTCCTGTCCGCATGAAATTTAATTAAAGCCATGCTGATTGTTTTTATGGTATTGCTGCGTTGGGTGTCACGGTCTTGTTTGGCGGAAGCGGATTTGTCAATATTGTCGGGCAAACTGCTTTGCTCAACTTTTGCCTCAACATTTTCCTTTTGCGGCTCATCTGCCGCCGGAGAAGTATATTTGTAAACGTTTTCCAGTACAGCGGGGGAAACCGTATTTACCGTTGGTTGGTGAAGCCCGTATTTAACCATACGTTCAAGAATAGCCTCAAGTTCCTGCGGCGTGTACTTGTTTGCGGGATTAATTATATTATAGGCGCCTATAATAAAGTCCGCGTCAGAGTACTGGTGGTCTTTAGCGGTATGGCTCTGCAAGGGGTTACTTAAAAATACGTGCATTTCATCGCCATCCGAAATGCCATCTTGGTCCGAATCTTTATTGTTCGGATCTGTGCCGGTATTATATTCCTCTTCGTTATTTAGGCCGTCATTTTCCGCATCCGCGTCCGGACCGCAAAGTTTTTCGTCAGAACATGTTTCCGTGTCGAAATATTTTATTAACCATTCCTTCCATGCAGGTTGGAGAGTTATGTTTTCTGCTTCGTTGTTGTTGCCTTTAGATTCATTGGGTAATTCAGAGCCCTGCGGGTTGACTACCAGTATGCTTTGCTCCTCTGTTTTAGAAAAGAAATTGTTTATAACAAAATATGTGCCAACTCCTAAAATAATTATGACAACCCCTCCTAATATAAATTTATAGTATTTTTTCCAAACTTCTAAAATTTTTGAATTTTTAGGCTTGATTTCTGAGCTTTGGACCTTAATCTTAGAACTTACCAGTGGGGTGTTGGTGTTTGAAGTTTTTGGCATGACATTGTAAAAAACCAAATCCTCCTCAATTGAGAGATTGTTTTGAGAATTCTCAGTTATGCCAGAACTGGCATTTATGGCCGATTTTACGGTTTGCGGACTTGGCCCTATTGTTTGTTTGTTTTCCATTTAGGATTCCAGGTGTAAAAATATTTCCAAAAAAAAGAATAATAATAATAAAGGGGTGCTAACCCACCAATACAGCAGTGATTGTGATTGTAAAAAAAGCAACGAGACAGTTAAAAGAGCCGTAAAAAAGGCTTGCCTAAAGCTTGTTGATAAATCTTTTACGTAAATAGAAGGAAACCATTTTCTTCTTAATCCTAAGCCCAAGGCCGTGGCTATGCCCAATATAGCTATAAACACGCTCGTATATAAAACTATAAACCCTCCCTTACCGGCACTGGATGGTTCAGAAAAAAACATGACGCAAAGCAGTGAAAAAATTGACAGGCCTGTACTGGTAAGTATTATTGCCAATTGTTGTTTTGGTTGAAAAGCCATATGTATTATACCATAAATTAGGAAAATTTTCTTATCGTTCCAGGGATTCAAATTCACATTTATGATCACGAGTTTTTTTATGTACTTCACTAAATAAATCGTACTTCGTAGTTTCTATAATTGCTTGAATTAACTGCAACAATTTTTCCTTTAGTAATTGAATTTTTTTATCATCGGCCAATTTTTCATTTAGGAAATGGTTTTCCTGCAAATACCAATATTTTAGAGAAATTACGTTTTCATTCAAAAATTCCCGTGCTGCCCATTGGTATATGTACAATTGATCCAAATCCTTTCCGGATTTTGGCACTTTGCCAGTTTTATAATCCAATATTTCAATCCCATTTTCCAGTTGGTCCGCCCTGTCAATTTTTCCGACAAAAGTATACTCACCCAGCTTTAGCTGAAAAAATTTTTCTATATATTTGGGTATAAAAGGGTTGTTCTTTAGGGAGTCATAAAAAATTTTCAGCATTTTAGCTCCCAATGCCCTATAATTTTCTTTTTGGGCTCGGTCTTTATACCAGTCATCCACCCAGCATTTTTTATATAAATTTTCCAATAGATTGAATTCTGGCAGGGGCTGCGGGTTTTTGTCCGATTTTTGAAATAAATCCTGTTGCGGGAAATCTAAAGAATTTTTATATGTTTTTAAATATTCTTCAAAAACTTTATGAATGGTTTGTCCAAAGCTTGTATGGCATGAACCCGGTACCGGTAATTTTAAATAATGCTGGTATTTGTATTTTAAAGGACAAGTTTCAAAGTCGTTTAACTGGGAGTAAGAAAATTTAGTTGGTAAAACAAGTAATTTAGTTTGCTGACTCATGGGCCGGGTAAAAATAACTTTCCCCGTGGCTTTATTTGTCTTTTCACTCGGTACAAGGCCGGTTTCTATAAGGAATTGCGATGGTTTTTTTGTCCTGGAACCCCCGTAATCCTTTGACCAAGATAAATAGATTTGGCTCTTTGCCCTGGTAATCGCAACGTAAAAAAGCCTCCGCTCTTCCTGTAAATGGAAATCCCCCTCTGGTAAAATGTCTTTTACCAGAGTATCGGGTATATCAATTAGGTCGCTTTTTTCGCGCGTCGGAAACCGCTGTTCAACCATATTTATAATAAAAACGTAATTAAATTCCAAGCCCTTTGCAGCGTGGACAGTCATTACTTTAAGGCTTTCCGGTCCAATGTTGGGATCGAGTTTTATGCTGCCCTCAAAGCCTGCCTGGATTTCCAGATCCAATGTTGTTAAAAAATTATGCAGGCTTGTATCGTCATTATGCTGTTCAAAAGCTTCAATTTTTTTATAAAATTGTTCCATTAGCTCCCTGTTGTCCGCATTCTCCGCTGTATCTTCGCGTAATTTTTCATCTATACCCAGATCTCTTATTAGTTGCACCGTTAATTCCGCGGCGGAAAGCTTTTTGGCGAGAGTCGAGTGGTCAGCCAGGCATTTCAAAAGAGTTTGGATTCGTTTCTGAGCCTCTCGTCCAATTTCAGGCAGGACAGAAGATTGTTTTATACTGTCAAATAGAGAGAGGGCTTTTTTATGGCCATATGCCAGTATTGTTGAAAGTTCGTCATGGCTGAGTTGAAATTTTGGCAGGCATAGTATTCTGTATAAGCTGTTTGAATCATGCCCGTTTTCAAGCAGTTTAAAATAAGAAATAACATCTAAAATAATTGGTTTTTTGTATAAGCCTTTATTGGCTACAAAAGTGTATGGTATTTTTCTGGAAGCGAGAATTGGTAAAAGTTCGTCTGCCGCCGAGTTGCTGCGGATTAGGATGGCAAAATCATTCCACGTTGCTTCGGGTTTTGTGGCTTTAATATCTAATATTTTATTTGCCACAGAATTTAGTTCCCCGGCAAGGTCATCGGCTTCTAAAACCCCAATAATCCCCTGGGCTTTACTCGTCGATTTCAATTTTTTTTCTATGGCTAATTTTACCTCCAGCCTGTCCGGATTATTTTGCTGAATGAAATTATAGGCCAAATCTAAAATATTCTGGCTGCTTCTATAATTTTGGACTAAAGTAATTTGCCGGAAATTCGGATAGTCATCCTTGAATTTCATGATATTGGATACACTGGCTCCGCGAAATTTATAAATAGACTGATCATCGTCCCCTACTACCACTAAATTTTTATGCCCGCCGGAAAGCAGTCTAACCAGCTGGTACTGCGCGTAGTTTGTATCTTGAAATTCGTCCACCAAAATGTGCTTAAATTTATTTTGGTAATATTTTAGAATGTGCGGGCGCTTTTGAAATAAGCTGATTGTATAATTTATTAAGTCTCCGAAATCCAGATAGGCATGCTTAAGCATGAGCTTTTGGTAAGTGTGGTAAGCATTGGCAATTTCGCAAAGCCTTTGAATTTCAGATTGGTTGTTCAAACCCTCATTTGTTTCCTTATTGTCGTTTTTTGTCAATTGGATCGGATTTGACCGGTCAGAATTAAGCTGTAATTCGTTGGCGAAGTTTAAATAATCTTCCGGGTTTATAAGTTCGTCTTTGCAGCGTGAAAAGTGCTTTAAAAGCGCGTCTATAAATTTGGACGGATTGCCCAGAGGTTTGTAGTAATCCAGTTCAAAATTACTTAAATTTTTATGTACGAATACCCATTGATTAACTTCGTCCAACAGTTCGAAGTCCGTTGGCAAGCCAATATCCAAAGCATGACTTTTTAGTATTCGCTCACAAAAACCGTGGAATGTGCATATCCAACTGTCATAATAGCCCATAGGCACCAGCAAATCCACCCTTTCCTTCATTTCGCCAGCCGCTTTTTCGGTAAAGGTAAGCGCGGCAATGGAGTCGAGGGTTGCTATTTTTTGTTCGGCCAAATAAGCTATTCTTCTGGTAATTACTGTAGTTTTGCCGGTTCCGGCGCCGGCCACAATAAGCATTGGCCCTTCTTTGTGCGTTACGGCTTGAAGTTGTTCCGAATTTAGGTTGTCCAACAATGGGCTTTTTTGAGACTTGCTTTTGGGTTTGTTTTTTTTCAAGTCTTTCATAAAAAACGAGTGAGCGATTTAAACAAGACTGTTATCTTCCGTTTGAAATAAAATTAGTCCATTGTTTCCACAAATCCATGCCTTCGTCTTTGTATTTTGCCCAAAACTGGGGAGGGGTTACAATGCTTATGTCGTCATATTCTTTAAGGGTCAGCAAGTCGTTGTCGTTCGTGATTAAATATTCAGCTTTGGCTTCCACGGCACTTTCTAATATTTTATTGTCTTCCGGATCCCTAACAATATGAATTTGTCTTTTGTTGTCCACCAGATTTAACTGTGAAAAAAATGCATT
>CAZPRQ010000004.1:0-7318 GCA_964589415.1 uncultured Candidatus Saccharibacteria bacterium | reverse complement strand
CCGCTGCAGAGCACTACCACGTCCAGCTTGTTCATCATTTTAATTATATCTATGGCTATGCCTACGTCCCAATCCCCCTTTTGGTGCCCGCCGGCAAAAGTTTGGAGCTCTTTTATTTTTACTTCAAAACCGGCCTTTTCCAAAGCTTCAAAAAAGCTATGCTCTTCTGGCATGTCTGCTTTTACTACATAGGCTATGGCGCGAATTAATTTTCTTCCCGCCACAGCCGTGTTTAAAACCTCGTTAAACTTAACGCGGGCGTTATACATATTTCTCGCGGAATAGTACAAATTTTGTACATCCACGAACACTCCGACTCTTTGATCCGGGTTTCTAATAGGCATATATCCTTGCTTTAATTATTTTCTATTTCCGGCTTTTCCAAAGCAATGGTTTCTATTTCAACTGCTTCGCCGGTTATTTTTAAAATATCTTTGTCTATTTTTTTAAATTCCTTTCCGGCCAAATTGTATTGGTTGACGGTTGTGGAAAGGGCGTTGCCGAGTTTGGAATAGTAATCTTCATAAGTGCCGAGGTGCTTGCCCAGCTGTTCAACGTTTTTAATAATGTCTTTCGCGGTTTCTTCTATTTGCATTGCCTTAAGGCCCTGCAAGACAGTTTGCAAGTAGGCCAAAAACGAAGTTGGCGAAACGATTATGACTTTGTATTTGCTGGCCGCGCGCTGGATTAAATTTTCTTCCACGCCGCCGGAGCCGCCCACTTTATTGGTAAGCAGGTCGTAGTAAATGGCTTCGTGCGGAATAAACATGAAAGCGAAATCCATGGTGCTTTCCGAAGGCTGAATGTATTTGGACGTTTCCACTATGCGGGCTTTTAAATCGTTTTCAAAAATTTTCGCGAGCCGGTCTTTTTCCGCCGGCTCTTTGGCTTCCGCCAGCCGGTTGTAGTTTTCCAGGGAAAATTTTGAGTCTATGGGAATAATTTTATTTTTTACGAAAACAACCGCGTCCACAATCGTGCCGTTTTTATAGGCTCTTTGCATTTCGTAACTGCCGGGCGGCAGTACATTTTTAAGCAAAGTTTCCAAGTAATACTCGCCCAAAATTCCCCGCTGTTTGGGGTTTTTTAATATATCTTGCAGGTTTTGCAGTTGGTCGGCAAAGGAAATTACCTGCTTATTGGTTTCGTCCAGTTTTGTAAGGCCTTGCGTTACATCTTTAATTAGTTTGGAGCTTTCTGAAAATTGCGCCCGCATGGATTCGTTTACCTGCTTGGCGGTTTCCCCCATTTTTCGGTCAACCACGTCAGAAAGCCTGTTCATCTGCTCTAAAAGCAGTTTCATTGCCTGATTATCGCCCTGCGGGGCAGCTAATTGTTTTTTAAGGCTCATTATATAATAGGCCGTAAAAACCAGTCCAATGGCTAAAATGCCTAAAATTGCGTATAACAGCGAGTTTGACATGTTTTATTTTTAAAATTTGTGAGCAATTTAATAATTAATTGTACCGTATAAACCAGTACTTGACAAATTAGCAGTCTAAGTGATAGACTGCTAATATATGGTCAAAAACCCTTATTTTAGGGTAAAAAAATTAATTTTGACAAGGGGTATATCTTGTCAGAAAGGAGAAATATATGTCATTTGATTTAATTCCCAAATCTTTTTCCGGAATATCGCGTTGGCAAAATTTATGGGACGAAGATGATTGGGCATCCATTCTCCCATCTTCGTCGGGGCTTACGGTTTCCGAGGGTGACTCCCAAATAACAGTGGAGGCGGCCGTTCCGGGCCTGAGCCCTCAAGACATTGAAGTCACGTTTGATAAAGGGGTTTTGTGGATTCGCGGCAGCCAAAAACAGGAAGAGAAAGACGAGCAGAAAAAATATTACCGCAAGGCCGCAAGTTCCTTCTCATATCGTGTTGCCGTCCCTGGCGACATAGACGAAACAAAAGAACCTGAAGTCACCTGCAAAAATGGCATTTTAAAAGCGGTCTTCAATAAGCGTCCCGAAGTGCATCCAAAAAAGTTAACTATAAAGTCCGAATAAAGCATTCTAAATACCCCAGTCACGACTTGTCGGGGGCTGGGGTATTAGTTTTCCATTAACACCTGCATTAAAGATTCTCCATTTATGTATTTCAATAACAAGTTTTTAAACTGAATGTAACGCCATTTTTGCAACTTTGGGTATTGTTGCATTCTCGCCGTTGACCAGATAGTTTTTGCAAATATAAAATCTTCTAAGTATTCTGATATAGGAGGTAGTTTTGCTTGGGAAAAAATATTATCCATAAAGACGAGGTATGAGTTTTTTTGACTCTCATTAAATTCATACCTTCTAGACATCTCATACTCGTTGGAATTTGGAAAATTATACGTATGAAAAAGTGGGCTTACAATGTCGTAACCAGCCGGAGCATTGAAGTTGCTGCCAAAGTCAATAACACCCTTTTCAAAAAGATTATACACATTAAAATCTCCATGAGTAAGTACATACGGTAATTTCGCGGTTCGATTGATTAATGTCTTAAAACCCGCAAACAACTCGGTCTTAATTTCTGGCAATTCCTCGGCTAAGTAGTTTGTGTGAATGCCCAAAAAAAAGCTTTCCTCGTCTCTTGAATTCGTGGCTGTTTTAAGCTGTGCTTGGGAGAATTTATTTGCAATATTCAGCAAAATATTAAAATGCTCATTTGATACTTTGCCCGTTATTTTATAATTTTGCCATAATTCGTCGCCTAACAGTGTTTCGCCCATAGACTCTTCTATGTAAAAAAATTCACCATCCTGTTCGCCTTCGGAAAGTATTTTTGGTACTGGAAATCCGAAATTCAAGAGTTTCTTGTGTAAATTTAATTCCGGCACAAGTATTTCCTTTGGGCCAATCCTTAAAAACTCATTTAATCCCTTGTAAATTGAAACCGGAGCATACTCCCTGGTTTTTAAATGTTCAAATATTTGTTTTCCTATAATAATTTTTTTATCCATATATGTAATAGAAAAAATACTACAGCCACGTTATACAGCGATATAACCTGTCTTGGCGATTATGGATTTTATTTTATCCTGGGATATAAGTTCGTCATTAAATTTTACTAGGGAGGTTTGTCTGGCAAAGTTTGTGTTAGCTTCCAAAATTCCAGGGGTATCTTCGAGTTCCCCGTCTATGTTCATGGCGCATGAAGCGCAATGCATGTTGGTTATGGTAAGCGTGATGGTTTGGATCATAGCTCAGGAAATTTATGAAATTTAACAAAAATAATCAAGAATAAATAAAATGAAGAAAATTTATATCTCAAGAAAAATGAGCGCATAGCATTTAGAAATAGTTTTTAGCTTATAGGAAACAACAAGGTTTTAGGGGTTAAGCTCTAAGTTTCAGGAGGTTTTACGTTCGTAAAGTTGTGCGGTAGACCTGTATTCTAATCCCTATCACTCTGCAGTTTTTCGATTCTTTAGATGTTATTTTGCAGAATTGTTAAAATGTTAAGATGATGAAATGGTAAGATGATAGGATGTTAAAATGATAAGATGCTAGAATGTCCAGATGATAAGATCCTAGAATGATAAGATGTTAAAATGCTAGAATGATAAGATGATAAAATGATCTAATTCACATTAATTACTCCTCTATACATTCCCATGCTGCACATAAAGGCCAGTTGTCCGGGTTTATTAGGGGCCGTAAATGTTATGGTCTCGCTGCTTTTTGGAGGAACAATCTTGCGGATATTTAGCTTGGGTATGGTAAAGGCCAATTGGCAGCCATAAGTATCGGCATTTTCCAAGCGCAGGGTTACCGAACTCCCGGCTTTTACGTTTAATACGTTCGGAGAATAGCCGTCCTTAAGAATTTTTATGGTTGCTTCACTAACAGCCGGCCCTGCTTCTACAGAATTTTGTCCGCAATAGGTTACAGAACACCAAAGCTTTTCGGCTATGGTTTGCAGTGGCCTTGGAGTTCCCGTGAGCGCTATGGCATTGTTCATATTATAGCCGGCCAGGAGCAGGATTAAAACAGCAACTATTTTCATGAACTTGGCATGCATTGCATTGCCCAAGTGTGCGGCAAAAAATCCCAAAATAAAAAATAGAGGACTGGTGCCAAGGGTAAAAGCAAACATAATAGCTGCTCCCGTCCATGGATTAGCCGAGGCAATGGCTGTAGCCATTGCCGCCTGAGTTACACCGCAGGGAATAAAAATTGTTAAAAAGCCCAAAAGCGCGGGCGCGAAATAGTCGCCACTTTTAGATACCGAGCGGATTTTTTTTGTAAGGAATTTAGGCGGCTGGATTATAAAATATCGGAATATAGGGTGGACATTTAAAAGTGCCAAGGCGGTGCCAACCATAAATACGGCGACTAGGATTTGCAGGCCGACTTGCATTTGAATGCTAAAGGTTGCTGCCCTGCCAATTATGCCCAGTAACCCACCCATTAGCGTGTAAGCAAGTATTTTTGCCAATAAAAAAGCCAGTAAAGGTATGAGGTTATTGGTTTTTGTTGTTTTATCTTTTAAGTTTTCTTCTTCCCTTTGGGCGATTGTTGCAGCCAATAGTCCGCCTTGTACGGCAAGGCACGAAAGTCCGCCAGCCAATAAACCGGTCAAAAATATGCCAATAAAGTTTGAGTTCTCCATAACGTTAAAATAATATCAAATTTTTGTTTTTTTAAGTAACAGGGAATTTACAACTACTGAAACAGAGCTTAGCGCCATGGCAGCCCCGGCAAATGCGGGGTTTAACAGCCAGCCAAAAAGCGGATAAAACGCGCCTGCAGCCAACGGAATACCTACAATATTGTAAATAAATGCCCAAAATAAATTTTGTTTAATGGTACTTACGGTGACGCGGGCGAGTAAAATGGCGGAAAGTATTTTGGAAATGTCTCCCTTAAGCAGGGTAATGTCCGAAGTTTCTATGGCAATGTCGGTTCCGTTGTCCATGGCAATGCCAACATTTGCCTGTGCCAGTGCGGGGGCATCATTTATACCGTCTCCGGCCATGGCGACTATTTGGCCTTGGGTCTGCATGGCTTTAATAATCTCGGCTTTATTATGCGGCAGCATTTGGGCCTCCACTGTCCCAATGCCAATTTTAGAAGCTATAAATGCGGCGGTTTTTTTATTATCTCCGGTAAGCATAACGACTTTAACACCCATTTTTTCCAAAGCCTTGACCGTATTTGCCGATTCCTCTTTTATTTTATCAGAAATTGCGATTATACCAAACAATAATTTATTGGTAAATATTACTACAGGCGTTTTTCCCTGCTCGGTTAGGGTGTTTAGCTGGGCAATAGGGACAGACAAACCCAATTCTTCGGCCCAGGCCGGACTTCCCGCATAAAAAAGCGTACCTTGAAGTTCTGCTTTAACTCCCCTGCCTTCCACTTGATGAAATTCTTCAGATTCAATTGGGCTGATATTAAGATTTTGGGCTTGCGACAAAATGGCGTGCGCAATAGGATGCTCAGATTTTTTTTCTAAGCTGGCGACTATGCGCAGCAATTCTTCTTCTTTTAAATCTGGTTTTATTACTATAATATCCGACACTTCCGGGCGGCCATATGTTAGAGTGCCGGTTTTGTCCACTACGAGAGTTGTAATTAAACGAAGTTTTTCCAGGCTCTCGGCGTTTTTAATTAATATCCCGTTAAGCGCGCCTTTTCCCACCCCGACTATTATGGCTGTGGGTGTGGCAAGGCCTAACGCGCAAGGGCACGCAATAATAAGGACGCTTACGAAACTAAGCAGGCCCAATGAAAAAGCGGTTTGGGTCGCCATATATTGGGAGCCTACTATAAGCCAGGCAGACAGAGAAACAAGCGCAATAACCAGCACCGCGGGAACAAATACTGCCGATACCTTGTCGGCTAAATTTTGTATTGGCGCTTTTGACCCTTGTGCTTCCTCTACCATTTTGACTATTCGTGAAAGCAATGTTTGTGAGCCAACCTTGGTGGCTTTAAATATAAAATGCCCTTGTTTGTTTATGGTACCGCCGACTACAGAATCTCCCGTCTTTTTTGAAACCGGCATAAATTCGCCCGTAATCATGGATTCATCTACGGAGCTTGAGCCTTCGGTAATTATGCCGTCGAGCGGCAGCCTGCCCCCCGGTTTTACTATTATTAAATCCCCCACTTTTACTTGTTCAATGGGTGTTTCGACTTCCTTGCCGTTGTTAAAAACCAATGCTGTTTTTGCCTGGAGCTGCATAAGTTTTTCCAGAGCTTCGCCTGTTTTAATTTTTGAGCGAATTTCAAGGTATTTTCCAAAGAAAACAAACCCAATGACTACAATGGTTACGTCGAAAAAAACTGTCTGTGGCAGTTGCAGGTAATTTGTAAATTGTGGAAATAACATTACCAAAGCGCTGTAGGCGTAGGCCGTAAACGTCCCAATTCCGACCAAGGTGTCCATGTTGGCTACGCCGTGTCGGAAAAAAGTTAGCATACCTTTCAAAAATACGTTACCGATCCAGAACATAATTGGCGTCGCGACAACCAGGAGTATTGTGTTATAAGTTGCCATTGGGATAAAAAATTCAGGCAGGCCGAATATTTTAACTGCCACAATTTCCCAGAGCATTATTGCAAAAACCAATAGCGCCGCCGGTAAGGCTAAATACAATTTTTTTCGGTATTTAGACAGTTCAGCTAACTTTTGAGCTTTTGTTTGACTTAGTCCCAAATGTTCACTGTGATCCATGCCGGCCATGGTTGAGCCATCAGGCATTGTGTGCTCGCCATGCCCTTTTTCAGGGTTTATATTTACAAGGCTGTATCCCAAGGGCTCAATTTTTTTACTAAGTTCTTGAGCATTGGTTTTATTCTCGTCAAACTCTATATTTGCTTTTTCCGTGCCATAGTTAACTTCGCAGGTATTTACGCCCGGCTGTTTTTTTATTATTCGTTGTATATTGGCCGCGCATGAGGCACAGTGCATGCCCAGAATGGGAAATGTTTGTTTTTTCATATAGGTAGTAATTAGGTATTCTTTTTTACTATAGTCATTATTTCGTCTATGGCCTGTTTGTCCTTGCCACTGCGAATAGATTTTGCTACGCACGTTCGCAAGTGATTTTCTAAAATTAAATCATCAACGTCCGCCAGAGCCTTTTGAACCGCTTGAGACTGGTGAATAATGTCTACGCAGTAGGCATGACCCTCAGCCATAGTCACTACTTTGTGCAAATGGCCTTGGGCTATTTTTAAACGGTGGAGTATTCGTTCCGACTGGGTTTTGGGTTTAAATGTCATAGGAATGGAATGAATGATATTATTTGTTTCAGTATATCCCCCATGGGGGGATATGTCAAGCGAGAATAAAATAATGGTTTTAAGTGGGCGG
>CAZPRQ010000003.1:0-39785 GCA_964589415.1 uncultured Candidatus Saccharibacteria bacterium | reverse complement strand
GGCTCCATTAGCACCAGACGGCAAAATGCCAGCAAGCCTTTTTGGCCTTCCGACAATAGGTTTATTTGCGAAGACAATGCCTTTCCGTCCAGTAAAAAGCCGGAAGCAGTGGACCTGAGTTTTTGCTCGTCTTGCAACTGCATAACTTCGGCCAGGGCTTCGTATGCCACCTGTTCGAAATTGAGCATGGAGAAATCTTGTTTATAGTAGCCAACCTTAACATCCGGGGAAATGGTGGCACCCTGGGCGTTGTTATCTATTAAGCTTTGTAAAAAGGTGGACTTGCCAATGCCATTTGGTCCGCTGACTAGCACATGCATTCCCTTGCGGATAATAATGTCTATCGGTTTGTTTACAGGTTTGTGGTTAATGAATGTCGGGACGTTTGAAATTTTAACTATTTGTCCATTAAAGAACGAGTCGAATTGCTGGGCCGGTATGTTAAAGTCCCGAATGGTTTTGTCTTCGCGCCTTACATCTACAATGTTCTCTTCCGCTTCTTCCGCGGCTTCCCGCATGCGTTTGGCTACTGCCCTGAGTTTTCCGCCCTTGTGGGCAAAAACTTCCGCCTGGGACCTTTTTTCCTTAATTTGCGTTTGCATACGGGCGTTCTGCAAATTTTCCCTCTCGATCCGGGCTTTAATTTCTTCCACCACGTCGTAATAGTTGCCGGTGTATTGTTCAACCTTTTTGGTAAATACGTCCAGATACAAAACCCCGTCCGTGAAAGCGTTTAAAAAGTCCGCGTCGTGGGAAATGACAATGCAGGTTTTTTCATACATCATTAAAAAACCGGTAAGGTGTTCTATGCCGGCCTGGTCCAGGTTGTTGGTCGGCTCGTCAAGTAGTAAAATATCCGGATTTTGAATAAGCGCGTAGGCAAGTAATAGCCGCGCTTGTTGGCCGCCAGAAAATTCCTTAAGTTTTTTTTCAAGGGGCAGGTTTACGTTTACCGCTTCAAATACGTCCCTTATTAGTTTATCTAAATTGTATTTTTTTTCCGCGAAGGCTGTGCTAAAGTATTCCCGCACTGTTAAATTTAACATATCACGCGGAATAACCTGTTTGGCAATGGCAATGCTCGCATCTTTGGGGGTTATAAAAATCGCGCCTTCGGTGGGTTTGGTTTCGCCCGTAATGAGCTTAAACAGGCTGGACTTACCTGCACCATTTTGACCCATTAGGGCAATGCGAGACCCGGTGCGAACCGAAAAACTGGCTTCATCTAAAAGTCTTTTGGCGTGGTCGTATTCAAAAATTACTTCTGAAAAACGCAATATTACGGAATCGGCGGACATATTCAGGCTTGTGAATTTTAATTGGGTAAAATCAATATAGGCATTTAAAAGTTCCGCCCCTTGGGCGGAACAAAAATATGGTAACATAAAAATTAAAATAAATCAATAGCCTTTTTAAACAAAACTATTCACGATTCAGCATTTTTACACAACCCTGTTAATTTTAGCAATCAAGTTAGCTTTCTTTATGTGACCATCAGATATCTCATCCACTTTTAGGATATAGGTTACGTTGTTGTATATAAACTCAATTACGCCTGGCTGCTTTAGTTTTTCCATCTCAGTTAAAATTGTTTGCATGGGAATATTTACCTTGGCGGACAAAAATTTAGCCACGTCCTCGGCGTTTTTTGGTAATCTTGTTTCCGAATTTGGTTCATTTAACCTATCCCACAGAACTTTACCCGTTTTTGCTATAGCACCCGCGGATATTAATTCCAGTGTCTTAATTATAGCATTGCGCCTGTAATTATCCTTAGGCTTTTCGTCCAAATTTTTTGGTTTCTCAGAGGCGCCGGAATATTCCCCATTTCGCATATAATTGTTTATTACTTGTCTGCAGTATAAGCATTTTTCAGGGTTTTGTCAGCTCCCGTTGTTCAGTTAACATTAAGGGGTTACAAATTGGTAAAATGAGAGGTTACAAATGTTGACTACATTTTAATTTTTTCATGGTTGGGTTACTTGCTTCTCATGTATTTATACTTCAATTCGTGGTTAAGTCTTTCAATGGCATAGCGGAGCATGGTGCGGGGCATGCGCGTGGCATTTCTGTTTAGGAATTCGATTAAATATTTTTCGCCACAGCGTTTACCTACTTCACGTAGCATCCAGCCCACGGCCTTATGGATTAAATCGTGGGTGTCGCTTAACAGGTATTCGGCTAAGAGTATCGTGGTTTTATGGTTGCCAAAATAAATAAAATCAAAAGTGGAGATTATGGCTATTCGGCGTTCCCAAATATTTTTAGACTTGGCAAGTTTAAAAAGAATTTTCTTGTCCCGGTGCCTCAAATATGCACCTACAATTTTAGGGGCGGTAACATCCACAAGGTCCCAGTTGTTAATGCCGCCGGTATGGGCAAGATAAAAATTATATATATTTTTTTGCTGATCTTCTGCAAGCTTTGGATTTTTTATTTTAAGTTTCTCCGCCAGCTGGTATTTATAAGTTAAAATAAGCAAACCAATCATACGGTGTTCATGGTAGGGGCTTTGGACCAGTTTCCCAATACCGGCAAAATCTAATCCCACATATTTTTTAGCCAAAACCCGCTGTTTAGGCACCACAATTCCCAAAAATATATCCCCTTCCCCATATTGCCCTTTACCTGTCTTAAAAAAATTTTGTAATATTTTGGCTTTTTGTGGGTTTTTTGATTGCTCAACTTCATCTATTAATTGCTTATACATGGGTAATTTTGGACAAAAAAGTTATATATTAGTATACTTATTTTAGCACTATTTTGGGCTTGGCGGTTTTGCCACCGTCGCAAAGGCCTTATTTTTTTGTTTTCTCCGGGCAAGGAGAATATTGTCCACGCCTAAGGAGGGATTGTGGGAAGAAACCGAACAGCGCGACGTCGTAGGATTTATAACAAGAGGAAGAAAGCTATTAGGCGACGTCGTTGAGATAATTCGGGTAGAGCAAAAGACCACCCTGCCGGGGCAGTGTGGTCTTTTATATTTGTATGCTATGCAGTTCCTGGCCGGTATGTAATAAATTATTTTTTAAATCCTCGGGAGTTATGTCTAACGTGGTGGTATTTATGTTTGGGTGAATGTATATTTTTTTTAACAATCTTCATTAAAATAATATGACACAATATTTTTTAGTATTATTTATAAGTCACAAAATAGTTAAACGGTAAACTGCTTAACAGCCACGATCGTAATAATTAAGAATATTATAAGGAAGAGGGCAAAAATTAAGCCCTGTTTAAATTCTGGTTTCATCACTATCCATTGTTTGGAAAGCACGCCTTGGGCGGGCGCTTTAGTCAGTACTTCCTGCATGGCTTTTACCGAGCCTTCTTGGGCAAGAAGCCGCGGTAGCAGCGCCTGTTGGGTAAAGTCCATGAGCACAAAGAAAGGTTTTAGCGTGTTAGTGGTGTCGGCTACAGTGCGGCTATATATGAATAATTGGTTTGCCATAAATTCCAGGGTTACGTTTGGAAATTGGTTTTTAAGCAGAATTAATATTTCAGGTGAAAAAATATGCAAAGCTTCCGGTTCCATCTTGTTTTCGCAAAACAGACGGTAGGAGGTTAGAAATTCAGAAGGAAGTGGCACTGCGCTTACATTTTTTAACTTGTTATCGGCCAGTTCATCGCCAAAGCTCATGCGGTTTGGAATTAGCATCATGCTGCCTGCCTGTGCGGGCAGCGAAAGTTCCATGACCGAAGCAGTGTAAGTATGTGCGGATTTGCCTGACCCTATCGTATACCGGTAGATAAATATTTTAAATTTTATACGCCCAATGTTCCCGGCAATTTCGTGGTTTTTGGTTTTGCTGTGGCCCACAGTAAAGAGAGAGCTGTCAGGAATTCCGGTGAGTGAATTGGGTTGGTATATAAACCCGTTTAGGGCGGAAAAGGTCTTAAAGAAATATTGCCGTTTTTTCTCCCCAATAATATATTTGAGCAGGCCAATACCAAGAGCTGGCAGGGTAAAAATCATCGCTAGGCCCTTGGCGGAAATTTCGGAATTGAGGCCGGAATTTATAACAGAATAAATTATGCCAATTTCCGCAAGCAGGCCTAAAATTGCTACTGTCCAATATAACCTGGCGGTAGGCCCTGAAAATAATTCACGGACGGAAAGTTTAAGTTCCGGCACATTCCAATTTATTTCCTCACTTTTTTGCATCTGTTCTAAAAAAGATTTTTTACGGGATTGTTTAATATGAGGGTTTAACCTCATGCTTGGCAATAAATTCTAAGGCAACTAGATCAAACATAGAATGGATTTAATTATGTCCGCGCGGCCTTGTCTGCCTCGGCTTTATTGGCCCTTTTAAATTTTACTGAAAATATGGGCTCGTATTCATTTTTATCCTGGTCTTGCACCTTAACAGTCTCCCCCTTCATGAGGGTGGAAATGGCTATGTCAGTCAAAGTTTCCTTTTCCTCCCGAATATGCAAAGCCAGTAAGTCTACTTTGTCCCAGTCTTTACCCAGTTCATTTTTTGTATCGTTCTCAATTTGTTTTTTCCGTTCTTTTAGCTGTTTGAGTTTGTCTAAAATTTCTTTGTACTCGCGGCTGGAGTCCAGCGCGTCACGGTACATGTTTTTGTATTGCTTATGCTCCCGCTTTTTTTCGTTAATTGAGTTCCAAATTTCTTGAATGTTTCGCATTGAAGTTTAAAATTAATTTTATGTTGCAAATCCGCCTGCTTGTATATTCCAGAGTTTTTGATATGTCCCCTGCTTGGCTTTTAACAGTTCCTGGTGGGTTCCTTCTTCGCTTATTTTTCCCTGTTTTAACACTATTATTCTGTCCATTTGCATAATGGTTGAAAGCCGGTGGGCAATAACTATTGTTGTTTTGCCCCGCATTAGGGTTTTAAGCGAATCTTGAATGAACATTTCACTTTCGCTGTCCAGGCTGGAAGTTGCTTCATCTAGTACCAGGATGGGCGCGTTTCTTAGAATTGCCCTGGCAATAGCCACCCTTTGTCTTTCTCCTCCGGAGAGTTTAACTCCCCTCTCTCCCACCAAAGTTTCGTATTTTTCAGGAAAACGGGAAATAAATTCATGGCAATGCGCTTTTTTGGCGGCTTCCAAAACTTCATCTTTGGAGGCGTTGGGTTTTCCATAGCGTATGTTTTCAAACAAACTGCGGTGGAAGAGCATAGGTTCTTGCGGGACCAGTGACAAGCAATCCCTAAGGCTGTCTTGGGTTACGCTAGCAATGTCCTGGCCATCAATTAAAATTTTACCGCGCTCTAGGTCATAAAAACGAAATAGTAATTTTACAATGGTGGTTTTTCCTCCACCAGAACTGCCAATTAGCGCAATCCGCTGGCCGGGGTTAATGGCTAGTTCGAAGTTTTTAAACACCGGACGTTTGCCATGATAGGCGAATCGCACGTCATGGAATTCTATTTTACCGCTTGAAACTTGAAGTTCTTTGGCGCCTTCTATATCTTGCACAGAATGGGGTGTGAGTAATATTTCTGTCATTTCATTGGCGTCGGCCAGGGCCTCGTAAATTGCCCTAATGTACCGGCTAATTTCCCAGAGTTTGTCGAAAATTTGAGATAAATACGCCTGCAGGAGTACAAAATCACCCAAAGTGACAATATTCTTTTTCCATAAAATAATAGCCACGTATAATATGCTAATTTCTAAAAGTATCATGAGACTGCCCTGTACGAACATGGCCATGGTGCCCAAGTCCCAAGTCAGCTTGCGCAGACGAAATTGGTTTTGGTTTACATCGGCAAAATTTTTATTTTCTTGTTCGTAGGCGGAGAAGAGTTTAATATTTGTATTGTTGGTAATGCTATCGGCTAGTTGCGCGGTTACTTTGGTATCGGCATTGGCTTTTTGAGCATCGTACTTAAGTTTGTATTGGGCAAAATAATATGTAAAAAGACTATAAAAAATCGCCCAAACCAATATTATTGCTGTAAAAATCCAATGCACGGAAAGCAAGACAATAAGAATAAGCACTGTGCGTAGTGCTGCTCTGCCTAAGTTCATATGGACCTGGTCGGCTATGCTTTCGAATGAACGCTCGAACCTCTTAACTTTTGTTACCAGGCTGCCCACGAAGCTATTGCTAAAAAAGCTGAATGAATGTTTTTGCAAATAGCGGTAGCAACTGTAGGTTAAATCCGCCATTACTTTTGGCTGGAAAAAGTTGTTTACATAGTCGAAGGCCGTCCAAAGTATTCGGTGGAGCACATGAACTGCTAGAATCAGCCACAAGATTTTAAACAGCGGGGAAATATCCCCGTAGTTAAATTTTTCAAGGACGTTAAAAAAGTCCCTATAGAGAAGTGGGCGATAAATGTCCAGGCCGGTTACAAACAGTACACTGCAAGTAATAAAAAAAATTCTCCACGGGTACCGTTTGGCATGCTGCCAGAATATTTTTAATGTCTGTTTCGATAGCGTTTGCATGCTCTTATTATACCATTAAATAAACCGTCCGTTTTAAGTTTGCGGCGCTTTTGGGATTTTAACATTATTGGTGAATGTTGTTTAATCTCTTTTTTCGACAACAATTGTCATTTTGGCCACCAGGGCGGCAATTGCTCCCACGGCCGCCCATATGGGCAGTAATGCCGCGCCAATGACGCCAACGGTAAGCGGAATTTCCAGCAATACCTTGCCACTTTCATTTTTTAAAATAATGCGGCGTATATTTCCTTCACGCAGCAGCTGTTTAAGTTTTTTTATGACTTCATCCCCGGAAACCCTAAATTCTTCGCTGTTTGATTTTTGAGTTTTCATATTATTTACGGTTAATTTATAAAGGTCATGTTTTGTAAAAATGCGTCGGTTGCTGTTTGGGCGTGAAAATAATATAAGCTATTATTATTCAGCATGGCTACGCCGTCTGGACTGCCATTGCTGCCGGTAAAAGCTATGGCCGGCTTTCCTAAAACCAGGACTTTCTGAGTTTTTATAACCGAGGGCGAATTTTGAAGTGTTGTTTCTATATTTTCCAAGCTTGCGGTTACGCCTTCGTAACGTTCAATATAGGCTGTTTCTCCCAGTGCATCGCTGGTAAACACTAACCGTTTTTCGTTGCTCTGGCCAGGGTCTACTTGCCAGTCGCTCGGTATTTGCATAGAGAGGTTCATGTCGCTGTTAGTATAAATATTTTTACCCAGCGTCTGCGGAAGCGGAATTTGTGCTGTATTTTCTCTTAAAATTGGCAAATTCGACTTAGGTTTGTTTTCGGTGGGAATATTTTTTTCCAACTCGACTACTTTTTGTCCAGGCATAACAGTAGTTGTGGCGCTAATGCTGCCCGGTAGCGGAGCCGCGACAACTTGCACTTTAAGCTGTGGGTGCGTGCGCATGCGCAATAAGTACCCGCCCGCAGCAGCCGCGCAAATTAAAAATAACCCTAAAATAAACGGCAAGACCGTTTTAAAACGACTTTTGACAGGGTGAATTTCTTCCACTGTTCGGATTGTGCTATGTTCTAAATTCACTGCATATTTAAAACCTATTTACCATCATTCTGGTTTTTGTTATAGGTTTTATTTAATTACGTTTACAACAAGGATATAATAGTCGCGGCCGATGTGACAGTCAAGAGCGCGAAAATTAGCCAGCCAGCCTTGGTGCTAAGGCTCCCGCTGACCCAAATCCCCATGGTTTGCTTGTTTGAACTAATATGGACAATAAAGAAAAGAATTACAGGGGCAATAATGCCATTTATAACGGCAGACCATATGAGTGTTTGTATAGGATCTATACCTAGAAAATTTATAATTAGCCCAAGGGCCATGGAAAAAATAATTATGCCGTAAAAGGCCTTTGCCTGTTTTAGCTTTCTGTACAGGCCCTGCTTGTACCCGGCGGCTTCAGATATGGCGTAAGAAGCGCTCCCTGCTAAAACCGGAACAGCCAAGAGGCCGGTGCCAATAATACCCAAGGCAAACAGTAAACTGGCTTGGTTACCCGCTAGCGGTTTTAGGGCTTCCGCAGCTTCCGCAGCTGTTTTAATATTCGTGATGCCGGACGAAAAGAGCGTTGCGGCGCAAGTAATTATAATAAAAAACATAACCAGGTTCGACAATAGCATGCCTGACCAGACATCTATTTTCATGTTGCGAATTAGGCTTTTGGTTACGCTTGTTTGCCTTTCGTGTATGGTCGCGTGGCCGCTAAGAATTTCTTCTTCTACTTCCTGGCTGGTTTGCCAAAAAAACAAATATGGTGAAATGGTGGTGCCAAGTAGAGCGCAGAGAAGAAATATATGGTCCCTATCAAGCTGTATGCTGGGAATAAAGGTGGCTTTGGCTACGGCAGACCAATCGAAATTTATAAAGAGCGCTGAAAAGATGTATGAAAGCAGAATTAGCGCGAGCCATTTTAAGTATTTGGCGTATTCCTGGTAGGTAATAAAAATTTGCAGCGCCAGGCACAAAATGGAAAATCCTGCTATAAGTAGCCCAAAATTTAAAGATGGCAAAATGAGCTGTGTTGCTTTGGCCATGGCTCCCAAGTTTGCGCCAATGTTTAAAGTGTTGGCGGCAAAAAGTAAAAAAGCGCAGGCATAAAGGACCCATTTTGGGTAATGACGGCGAATATTTGCCGCCAATCCCCTGCCGGTAACTAAGCCAATGCGAGCGCACATTTCTTGCACGACTGCCATAAAAGGGAAAGTAAAAATTGCCAGCCAGGCGTATTGAAAACCAAATTTTGCGCCGGCTTGGGAGTATGTGGCTATGCCGGAAGGGTCGTCGTCGGCAGCTCCCGTAGTTAGTCCCGGTCCAAGCATATGCCAAAACCGCGAAGCTTTTTTTAATGGAGTTTCGTGGGAAGATTTTCCATTTCCTTTTTGTTCCATTTCTGAAACTTTGGCCGGCAGGGTAAAATAGTCCTTTCGGATTGTGCTTTTCATGTTTGAGTTTTTCTGTCTTTTTATTTCTGGGGCGAAGCTTTATTGATTTAATTATACAATATTTTATATGATTATCCAAATTGAATACTCTAATGATTGTGCTATGGATTTTTTCTTATGTTTATGGTAGAATATTACAAGTTCGCTTTTGTGCCGTCCGCGCTTTAGGCGGATGGTCAGTTAGAGTAAAATCTATACAAGTCAGTCATTATTAAATGCCGGCTTAGCTCATCCGGTAGAGCAACGGTTTTGTAAACCGTAGGTGGCCGGTTCGAGTCCGGCAGCCGGCTCCAGCATCACTTTAGGATCAGTGATGCCCATACAGGCCTTTTCGCCGAAGACACTGTATATACAATTTATATTTTTTAAATTTTAATTATACACATATGTCCCAGGATCACCTTATTAATTTAGAATGCACGGTCTGTCATAATTTAAATTATCAGACCAAAAAGAACAAAAAAAATACCCAGAAGCGCTTGGAACTTCAAAAGTTTTGCAAGTTTTGCAAAAAAAAGCAGCTGCATAAGGAAACTAAGTAAGAATTAAGAAGTTTGAATGTAAACTTGCATTCATGCTTCTTTATTTGGGGGGTTCGTATAGTGGTAATACAACCGACTCCAAATCGGTTTACGTGGGTTCGATTCCTACACCCCCTGCCATAAAAAGTCCATCGGTTTACCCGAATGGGCTTTTTATGTTGCAAAGATCCTCCTACAATGGTCACCTTTGTATATATACTTAGGACTTCCGCGCTTGCCATTGTTTGCAACTGGCAAAGCCAGATTGCAGGAACAATGGCTGCGCCGCAAGCGGTTTGGCCAATTACTTCGTTGTTTTTCTTACGTTTTTATTCGTCGTAGTTAAACTACGCCTCATAAAATCCGCAAAAAACGCCTCGTATTAATCACCCCATTCCTGCCAAGCAGAAGAATGGGGACCCCGACTTGCTCAAACGCGTAAGTCCTAATACTATGTATATAAGTAACATTAAAAGTAATTTTAGTTTTTTATGTCGGACATAAACTTTTGGGCAGTGTTAGTATCGGCCATAGTTTCTATGGTTATTGGCAGTATTTGGTACGGTCCCCTCTTTGGCAAGCCATTTATGAAGGCAATGGGCATGGACCAGTGGTCGCCGGAAAAACAGGCTCTTATGAAAAAGAAAATGGGGGTCACTTACGCGCTGCAGTTCTTAGCCAGCCTAGTTATGTTTTACGTTCTAGCGCATTTTATTTTAGGCATGAATGACTTGACGCTAAAAGGTTCGCTCTTGGTTGCTTTTTGGGCATGGCTGGGTTTTGTAGTGCCTATTAAGCTTGGCGAAGCTTTATGGGGCGGAAAAATGATTTTGTTTTGGCTTGGTATTGGTAATATGTTTCTTACTTTACTGGCTGCCGGCGCGATTTTGGGCGTTTGGGGCGCGTAGTTTTCCTAAGTAAAAACCGATCAAAAAAATTGTTCAATTTTGGGTCGGTTTTTTAAATGGTCAAAATTTGTTATACTTTACCAGAAGCTATTGTAAAAATAACTTCTTGTAATAAATAATTTTATTTCAATGAAATTTGAAGTTAAAGATATAAATTTAGAAAAAGCCGGAGCCGAAAGAGTGTCCTGGGCGGAAAAAGAAATGCCTGTGTTGGCAAGGTTAAAAACGGAGTTTACAAAAAAGCAAAGCTTTAAAGGGGTAAGAATCGCGGCCTGCCTTCATGTAACCAAAGAAACAGCGGTGCTAATGAATGCGCTTAAAGCCGGAGGGGCACAAGTGGCCCTATGCGGCAGTAATCCCCTTTCCACCCAAGACGACGTGGCGGCTGCTTTGGTAAAAAACGGTATTTCGGTTTTTGCCTGGCGCGGGATTGGCCGGAAAGATTATTATGATTGTCTGCAAAAAGTTCTGGACATTAAGCCTCACATAACCATAGACGATGGCGCGGACTTAATTTCTCTTATTCATACCAAACGGCAGGAGCTTCTCTCCACTGTCTGGGCGGGACAGGAAGAAACCACAACGGGGGTAATTCGGCTCCGGTCTATGGCAAAAGATGGCGCTTTAAAATACCCGGTAATTGCCGTAAACGACACTCCCACCAAGCATATGTTTGACAACCATTATGGCACCGGCCAGTCAACCATGGACGCTTTAATGAGATCTACCAACATGCTAATCCCGGGAAAAAAGTTGGTAGTCGCTGGTTATGGTTTTTGCGGTTCCGGCATTGCGGCTAAAGCCAGAGGTTTGGGCGCGCGGGTAATTGTTACTGAAGTAAATGCCACAAAGGCTTTAAAGGCGGTAATGGACGGATTTGGGGTTATGTCCATGGACGAAGCAGCTAAAATCGGCGAAGTATTTATTACAGCCACAGGCAATACCTCGGTTATTACTTTAGCGCATTTAAAAGCCATGAGAGACGGCGCTATAGTGGCCAATGCCGGCCATTTTAATGTGGAAATAGACGTGGAGGGACTGCAAAAAACAGCTAAAAAGGGGAAAAAAATGGGAGAGGTGCAGGAATATTTGATTGGCAAAAAACGGGTATATTTACTTGCCGAGGGCCGGCTGGTAAATTTGGCCGCGGCAGAAGGTCATCCTTCCTCGGTTATGGACATGTCCTTTGCCGGACAAGCTTTGGTGTGCGAGTGGCTGGTAAAAAATTATAAAAATTTGGAAAATAGAGTTTACGAAGTTCCAATGGAGCTGGACGCGCGAATTGCTTCTTTAAAACTCGAGTCAATGGGCGTAAAAATTGATACGCTTACCCCTAAGCAGACAAAATATTTGTCCAGTTGGGAAGAAGGCACATAGCGGCGCTGAATTAAACGGAAATTAACGCGGAAGCAATTCGGAAAAGAAGCAAATCCTAACAGGGCGGAAATTAAAATTTTTAGTAAGTCGGGTTTTAATATTCCTGCCCCTCGACTACGCCACGCATCGAGCGGTTTTGCTCGAGATATTTTAAAAACATCGCAATTTTGCGATGTTTTTAAAATGGTGGGCAGGATAGGATTCGAACCTATGAAGGCATAAAGCCAACTGATTTACAGTCAGTCGCGTTTGACCGCTTCGCTACCTGCCCATATATAAATAAATTGAATTTAATCCAACTTTCGACAAACCTTCTTTGGCGTAAGCCAGTCACCGTCGTTCGCGAACGACGTGACCAGGCGAAGCCTTGGCGAAGTCTGGAGCCGTTGATCGGAATTGAACCGATGACCTACTCCTTACCATGGAGTTGCTCTACCAACTGAGCTACAACGGCGTATAATTTAATTATTTAAAAATAAAAAGATTAAATGATTTAAAGATTTCCTTATTTGCTTATTAACTTATCAGCCTATTAGCTTACTTTGCTACTTTCCCGCCTTAGCCTTCAGTCGGTTAGCGGCTAAAACATATTTTTCATTGGCAGGTTCCAATTTTGCCGCCTGGTCAAAGGCCTCATGGCTTTCTGGTAGTTTACCTTCCGCTTCCAAAGCTAGACCTAAATTATAATACCTGTTTGGCTGCGTGGAATCAAGTGATACCGATTTGGAATAACTGTCAGCCGCCTGGCTATATTGTCTGAGCTTAAAGTAGCAGGACGCCAGGCGGGCGTAAAAATCGGCGTTGGTGGATTGGTGGTTAACCAAATATAAGTAAATATCCCTGGCGTCTTGGTAACTTTGGCGTTCTAAATAAAATTTTCCTAGGGCATCGTAATGGGAAAGATTTTTGTGGTCTTGTTTAATTTGTTCGAGCAATTCCTTTTCGGTTTTTTTAGGGGACTGGATTGGCTGCGGCTGTCCGTTTGCGGTTAAATTGGCATGGGAGGTCTTTTCCCTAAAGAGTTTTTTAATGCGGTATCCCGCAAAGGAGTGGTGTTTTAGGTCTTTGGCTTCTAGAATGAAATTCCAAGCCCTTTTTGAGAAATGAATAACCCTTGAACGCAAAACCCATACCGCTTGCGTGGGGAGGCCTTTTTCCAACAATTTTTTGTCAGCGGAAACCAATTCATTTTTAGGGTCTTCCGTAATTTTCGCGACCTCTGGCAAGCGGCGCAGGATTAATAAAATAATCCCCAATATGGAAAGTACTAAAATAATGTTTGGAAGCGTTTGGTAGAACAATGTTTTAAATTGTCCTAATTATTCCTATTTCCAATAAACCTAAAACCTCATTTTTAACTCCAATTTTTGTTTAGGCGTATTGGGATAATTATCCTAATTAGGTTAATTATTTCATACTAAAGTGGTGTTTTTTGCCTAATTGGCTAGTTTCCCAACGCGTACCGGACAAAGCGTCTAATTTGGATATTCTCCCCCATTTTAGCTCCTGCTTCCGCAAAAAATTGGCTTACTTTAAGGCTCGGGTCCTTCACGAAAGGCTGGTCCATAAGGCAAACTTCTTCATAAAATTTTCCAATTTTGCCCTCGAGAATTTTTTCCACTACATCGGCCGGTTTGTCTTTTAACTGTTCTTTGTATATCTCTTTTTCTTTTTCCACAACCTCTGGCGGAACTTCGGCCGAAGTTATATAAAGAGGGTTCGCAGCCGCAATGTGAAGCGCCAGTCCTTTAGACAGTTCCTTAAAAGCGTCGGTTCTGGCCACAAAGTCTGTTTCGCAGTTTAGTTCCAGCAGTACACCAACTCTTCCGCCAGGGTGAATATAGGCTTCTACCAAGCCTTCATTGGCTATTCGATCCGATTTTTTTCCCATTTTCATGGCGCCTTTTTTGCGCAAAATTTCAATGGCTTTGTCTTTTTCATTTGCCGCTTCGGCGAGGGCTTCTTTTATATCCATCATGCCCGCGCCGGTTAGTTCTCGCAGTTCCTTGAGCAGATTGTTTTCCATACTGTTGTATTGTTTAATTTCTATTTACTTGAGGGCTATTTGTTGCCTCAATTTTGGGGGGCTCCTTCACCACTATTGTTTTTTTACCTTCTAAAATGGCTTCGGAAATAATGTTACAGACCAGCTCAATCGCTTTGCTGGAATCGTCATTGCAGGGAATAATGTAATTGGCAGTGTCCGGATTGCTGTTGGTATCCACTATGCCTATAATTTTAATTTTGGAAAGCTTGGCTTCTTTTACGGCAATGTCATCGTGTCTCGTGTCTGTGACAAAAATGGCTTCAGGGAGTCGTTTTAAGTCTTGAATGCCTTCGAAGAGTTTTTTGAGTTTTTCAATTTCCCGTTCAATAAGCAGTCTTTCTTTCTTTGTATATTTCTCTTCCAATTCGCCGCTGGCCTTTAAATTTTCCAGTTTTTCCAGTTTTCGGATAGTGCGTTGGATGGTGCGGAAATTCGTAAATGTACCGCCAAGCCACCGGACGTTTACAAAAGGCATTCCAGCCGCAAGTGCAGCTTGTTTGACAGCTGATTTGGACTGGCGCTTGGTGCCTACAAATAAGATAGTTCCTCCCTTGGAGGTTATGTCTTTGGCAAAGTCGCTGGCTTTTATTAATGCTTTCCTTGTCTTTTCCAAGTCAAGGATGTGAATATTGTTGCGAACCGTAAAAATATACGGTTTCATTTTCGGATTCCACCTGCTGGTGGTGTGGCCGAAATGAGCCCCGCTTTTTAGCAGGTCTAAAAGACTGATATCTTTCATATGTTGAATTTCCTTTATCCGCTTAGCGCGGAAGCTCCCATTTCGCGGTTATTTAAACCTTGGCTCTCGAGCCGGTTTAAACAAGGAAAATTAAGCGAAATGTGATTAATTTCTAATAAAGAGATTATAACAAACCTTGACTTTTTTGGCAAGGGATTCTATAATTACCCTAATTCGTGTTTGCCCAAATTAGTGTCGCAAATTTAAATTTTAGATTTTGGTACGCGAAGTTCAGTTGTTTTAGGCTAATTTAATCAATTCTATGAAATCTAACATTCATCCGCAATATTACAATAACGCGAAGGTTACCTGCGCTTGTGGCAACACATTTGTAACCGGCTCAACCGTGGAAAAAGTGCATACTGAAATTTGCAGCAACTGCCACCCATTTTATACCGGTAAACAGAAACTTCTAGATACCACCGGAAACGTTGATAGGTTTAAAAAACGCACTTTGGTTGCCGCTAAAATTAAAGCGGAAGCTAAGCCAAAAAAAGAACGCAAGATTAGGGCAAAAAAATAGCAATTACCATAAGTATTACAACAACCACCCCCTCGTTTAGCTTATGGGTGGTTTTGTGTTATTTAAGCAAGTATGATGTATAATATATTAAGTCAGGGCTTACGCGTTGCATAATCTTTAGAGGGTCATCCTTGCGCCGCAGGCGATATTTTAAAAACGCAAAATCTGATAATAATCAGGCATTGGCTATAAATCAAAATGATTCTGCGCAAGGATGACCCTCTTGAGGTGCGTAAGTCCTAAATATGTTAAGAATAATGTATGGAAACGGCATTTCAGAAAATTTTAGATGAATATAATCAAATTACCGCAGATTTAAGCAAAGGCGGCGTTTTGGATATTGGTAAATTAGGCAGGCGACAGTCGGAGCTTGCCCCGTTGGTAGAGAAGGTCAGTAAATTGGCCAAAATGGAATTGGATTTAAAACACGCGGGCGAGTTAGTCCAAAGTTCAGATAAGGATATGGCGGCAATGGCTGAAGAAGAGGTAGTTGGGCTTAAATCCGCTATATTAAATCTTACATCAGAAATTGAGGAAGCCTTACTGCCCAAAGATCTAAATGACGACAAGGGTTGTATTGTGGAAATTAGAGCCGGCGCGGGCGGCGACGAGGCGACCTTGTTTGTGGCGGAGATGTTTCGTGCTTACGGAAAATTTTCGGAAGAGTGCGGTTTTAAGCCGCATATTGTGTCTGCTTCTAAAAGTGAAGCCGGGGGCTTTAAGGAAGTTATTTTTGAAATTCACTCCAAACATTCTTTTGGCAAGAGGGTCATCCTCTCCGGAAGAGAGGATGACCCTCTTGGGGCGCCGTATGGGATTTTTAAGTACGAGTCTGGAGTTCATCGCGTGCAAAGAGTTCCGGAAACCGAAAAGAGCGGCCGAGTGCACACATCTACCATTACAGTGGCGGTATTGCCTATCTTGGAGGAAAAAGATTACGCCATAGACCCCAAAGACCTTCAAATGGAAGCGACCACCTCGTCCGGCCACGGCGGGCAGTCGGTTAATACTACGTATTCAGCTATCCGAATAGTCCACATCCCGACAGGTATAACTGCCCAGTGCCAGGATGAACGCTCGCAGGCCCAAAACCGGGAAAAAGCGCTGCAAGTTATTCGCGCCCGTGTTGCCGCGCACTATGAAGAAATAGAAAATAAAAAAGTGCGCGACCTCACCAAAAGCCAAATTGGCACCGGCGACCGCAGCGAAAAAATACGCACTTACAATTTTCCCCAGGATCGAGTAACCGACCACCGCATAAACCAAAACTTCAACCAGATAAATTTAATAATGGAAGGCAAGTTCTCCCCCATTATAGCCGCCCTCCAAAAGGCGGATGTGGAAGCTAAGAAAGAAGCATTAAAGAAAAGTTAAATTATGGATTCTTCGGAAAATGAATTAATGCAAAGAGAAATTCAGGAGGTTCAACCAGCTGTAAAGCTTTTGAGAATGGTTCTGTCCGGAGAAACCGTTAATGCTTCGGCAGGAAGATGGAATTTTTCAAATTTTAATAACCCGCAAACAATTATTGCTATATTTGAGAATGGCTCCGCAATCTATCAATTTTCGGTTGGCATTAAGGATAAGGATGTTACCTTTTACAATACTCATCGCGAGGCTGAACAGGGCTTTGGTACCCCATCCCTGCAATCTTGTGAAGAAATTTTAAGATTATTAAGCGAGAATGATCAAAAAAGAATTCGTCTGGTATTTCCAAGTTTTGATCAACAAGATACCATTAAGTGGTTACTAAAAAATGGTTATAAAACAGAGGACGGAAAGGAATTTTATAAGGACATGTTTTAAATGACAGTAGTAAAAGAAATCCTGAAACATTGATCTGGAATGACCAGAGTTAAATAAGATTGATCAAGAATGACAATTGGAGAAGCCCTAAAAAATCATCGAAACATAGAAATCGAACTCCTGCTGGCTGGCGTGCTAAATAAGCCTAAGGAGTTTATTTTTTTGCACCCGGAGTTTATTTTAACATCCAAACATCTAAACATATTATCAAAATACATCAAGCGCAGGGAAAAGGGCGAGCCGGTGGCCTATGTTTTGGGGTACAAGGATTTTATGGGTTTGAGGTTTAAGGTAAATAAGGACGTGCTAATCCCCCGTCCGGAGACCGAAGGTATGGTAGAAAAAGTAATTGAAAGATTGAAAGATTTAAGATTTAAAAATTCTGAAATTAAGATTTTGGATGTTGGTACCGGGAGCGGGTGCGTTGCTGTATCATTGGCTAAAATTCTTCCCGGCAAGATTCAAGATTCAAGATTCATAATTCATGCCTCTGATATATCAAAAAAAGCCCTTAAAGTTGCCAAGGCGAACGCCAAAGCTCACGGCGTAAAAATTAGGTTTATTCATTCTGATATTCTGCAAAACATGAGAATGTCGTACGATGTTATTGTCGCGAATTTACCTTATGGTTGGAATGAATGGAAAAATAATTCTTCGGTAGAGACAGTGGGTTTAAAATTCGAACCAAAACAAGCTTTATTCACCGGGGAAAAAGGGTTGTTAATAATCCGAAAGTTACTCCGGTCTATTTCCTCGTTAAAACACAAGCCAAAGTACATTTTTTTGGAATTCGACCCCAGGCAAAAAGCCCGATTATTGAAACTTATTAAAAAAAGCTTGCCAAAATCCCATACGCATTTTTATAAGGATATAAATAAATTTTGGCGTTTTTGTGAAATAATTTCCTATTAGTTTGAAAATAACTTTTTAAATTTCTCGAAATTCTGATTTCCATGTATTCGCAGACGAGGAACTTCCATAAGGTTATTGGTGTTTACTAAATTGCCATGTTTTACGGTTAACCCCATGACAAAACCGGCGTTTTTTGCTTGCTCAATGTACGCGGTTGTGTAACTGCCGTAAGGATATATAAGAATACGGGTAGATTTTCCTGTGTTTTTGAGTATATCGTTTTTTGAATTTTGCAGGTTTTCAAAAATATATTCGTTTGTATATTTAGAATTATTGCCATCAAAATGGGTTTGGGTGTGGGAAACTATTTCGTGTCCTCTGTCTGAGGCGGATTTAATTTTTTCCCAGCTTGCGTATAGGTTGTCCGTCTCATTCGAGTTTTCGGGGTACTGGGTTATAATGCCAAAACTTCCCCTGAATTGGTATTGTTCTAAAATTGGAACAGCATTTATAAATACATCTTCATATCCGTCATCGAAGGAAAATATGACAGGTTTTTCAGGAAGCTGGAAGTCACCACTAGCCGCGAGATATAATTGCTCAAGGCTAATGGAAGAAAAACCTTGTTCTTTTAGCCACTTTACCTGCTTGGTGAAAGTCTCAGTGGAAAGGGTTAAGTCTTTTCTAATGGCTGACGCTTTGGCCGGAAGTTCTCCAACATGATGATACATTAAAATTGGAATGTTTAAGCTTTCCGGCGGCGGGGTGTTGAAGTTTTTTGACAAGTTTGCTTTTTCGCTTGCAAATTCAGAAGGAGCCACTGCTATTTTTTCTTTTGGATTTAGCCAAAATAAAATAGCCACAGCCAATAAAATAACTATTGGTATGCGAATATAATTTTTAAGTGGATAGTACTTCTGTTTTTTAGCCATAAGGTAATTATATCTGAAAATCTGGAAATTAAAAAAACCGTCCCGCCAAAGGCGGGACGGTTAAAGATTTTTTATGCTTTCTTTTCTTCTGTTTTGGCCTCGTCTGCCTCTGTTTCAGGCTTTTCTTCTGCCGCGCCCTCTACAGCGGAAATGTCTTCCACTACCGGGGTCAGTTCGGCTTCAACGTTTCTAGGAGGCTGGACTTTGGCTACTACTTCGTCGGGTGGGGCAATTATTTTTACTTTTTCGGTTACTTTAATATCCGATACTGTAATAGAGTCGGAAAAAACCTTTAGTTTTTCTATTGAAACTTCCAAATTGTGGGGTAAGTCTGCGGGCAAACATTCCACTTCCACTTCGGTCAAAATTTTAACAAGAGTGCCGCCTAAAGCTTTTACGGCCTGTGCTTCGCCGGTAAATTCAATTGGTACAGTGGCTTTTAGTTTTTGGCTCATATCCACCTGGTAGAAATCTATATGAAGAATATCGCCTTTTACTACATGCCTTTGAACGTCTTGAATAATAACAGGGTGGGATTTGCCGTCTTCTGTCGTGAGTTCAACTATAGTGCTTTCCCCGGCTTTGCGGAAAACTTTTTCAAAGTCTCTGGTGTTTACCGACAGGTGTGAAGTTTGAGTTTTCTTGCCGTATAAAACAGCAGGTATTTGGCCTGTTTTTCGTATGCGATTAGGACTTATTTTATTGTCCCGAACGGTTGCCTGTAACTCTATTTTTTCCATACTTTCCTTATGAATTTTGCCCATCCCTTTTTACACTGCTAATCTAATATAGCAGGGTATATTTGGTACTCACAAAATTTTAATATCTCGGATATTATAACAAAAAGCTAACTTTTTGGCAAGCGTTTTGTATTCGGTTTTTTAACGTGAATCCAAAGACCTCTGTCATCCCGCCTGCCTGCGGTAGGCAGGGAATTTTTAGGGCTGTAAAAATATCCGGGATCCAGAAGTTGGCTTAGATGCTGGATCTTGGGGTCTCCGCCTTCGCCTCAAGCTTCATCAAAACTATGTTTAATATACAAAAGCTTCGGCGGACAAGTCGGATGCACCTGTCTGCCGACGAGGCAGGCTCGCCCGGGATGACATATGGTAGGGTTATTGTACTCACGTTTTTTTAGTGTTTAAATGGAAAAAAGAAAAGCGCCCCATACCTTGGAAGGTTGGGGCGCGCTATTTGTGAATGAGAGGGCGGTTTACACAGGTTTTCCGCAGTAGGGACAATGCCAGATGGGCGTCTGCATTTTGTTTGTTGTCTCGACGAGCGTGGTGCCTGTGGTGTCAAGTCCTTGTTCGCTGAGTTCCAGAAACGACTGTCCGTCTTCCTCTTGGGAGAAGATTCTAGCGTTATCCGGCATATGGTCGCATTTATGTTCTATAGCTGTTCCTCCTTCCACTCGAGATTTTATGGGCAGTTTAGGATATCATAAAACACCTCGCCGGTCGAGGCTTGGCGTTTTTTGTTAATGGTTTCACTTTTTCCTCTTTAAAATACTCGAGGTGCAGTGTAAGGTTACGTTATAAAATATAAAAAAAGTGGAGTGGATAGTTGGTATGGGAAATCATTCATATTTGTCATGGTTTGCCCAGGACAAGATAGCCCTTGAATTTTTAAGTAAAGTCAAATTAATATTTTTGATAATTGAATAATTTAATTTTTTATTATTACTCCCCGCAGGGTCTTTAATACCTTTATGGCTACTAGTTAGTTCTGTAAAGCCATGTATTTTACCATTTGATTTAGGAAATTGTTTAATTAGGGAATTTACAGCAGTAGAATGGGTTTTTTTATCCATAGCAATAATAACCGCAGCTTTCTTTACAACCGCAGGGGTAATTTTTTGAAAAGAATGGTTACTAATATCAATATTAAATTTACGCAAAGCGGGAGCAGCTGCTTTCCATTCTTTGGAATATTCTATTAATTTTTTATGCAACGGTAGTCTCGTGCCCATTGTTCCTTGGAGTCCGTACGAGTCTATTTTATATTTACTTTTTAATCCTAGTTTATTTACAATATTTGAAAAAAATTCAGCTGCAATAACTGAACGATGAATATTACCATTACAAACGAACACAATTAACTTTTTCATAAATTTAGTATAGCAAAATAATAAGAAAGGGCAGAAACGGTGATTTGTTTCCGCCCCAGTTGTTACAAAACTTCAACAATGCCTAATGGACCATTCACCCGCACCTTCATTCCTGTTTTAAGGATTTTAGTAGCGTGAGGTACGTTGAGTACAGCAGCAATGTTCATTTCTCTTGCGTATATTGCTCCGTGAGCGAGCAATCCGCCGACCTCCGTTATTAGACCGCCCTGTGCCCCTATAATTGCAAGTACTGGGGACCAAGCGGGGTCTGTTGTTGTGGTTACGAGTATACTGCCAGCGTGCAGGTGGGAAAGCGAAGCTGTATCGTTTAGCTCCGTGACTACCACGACATCCCCCTCAGTTACAGCATTAGTCACACCAATTCCTTTCAGTGTATTGGACGAGATGTTTACACATTGTCCAATTACTTCAAGCTTATTCGCATATACCACTGCCGGAACTTCAATGAGTCTTTCTAATTCTCGTTGCGCTTTCCTTTGAGTTGCCAAAAGTTGTAAATGAGCATAGTTATTGGCTATCTTAAATACCTCCTCTGGGTTAAGGTGAAAGATTAGTCCCTCTGACCACCCTAAGGTGCTTTCTATTGAGGTGGCTAGTTGACGTAAGATGGCATACCCTTTCAGAAAGTGGAACTTAACCACTTCTCTTAGTGGAAGATAAGTCCTAGCCATCTTTATTTCGCGTCTTAGTTGGTCGGTATTTGAACCTGCAGCCTTCAGTAACTCAACCTCTAGCTTTTTAGCTTCATCCTGGCTTTCCACAAGATGATGTTCGAATGTATCATCAAGCTTTCCCGCCATTTCATGTATCAGGTTTGGTTGGTCCTGGTATCTAGGGGTAGAAAGCTCGAGTTCATGGCTTCCGAGGTGACCATATTGAGCAACAATATTGTCAAAGCTACGCGTACCTTGTTTAAGCTCATGAAGATGAACGTTAAACTGGAGGTTGGGGTTGTCTTCCAAGGATGCTCCACCAGTTAGCGTATTGAGGCAGCTCTCTCCTTTATCCCCGAACATCTCGGTTAAAAGATTTCTAAGTCTGGTAAAGGCAAAGAATCCCAATCGCGCAACTTTCACAAACAAGGGGCAAGCCTCAGTGCGAAGTAAATCGCACACGGTGAAAAAATTACTTGCCAGAATTTGCAGTTCCATTCCTCTGGTCGGAGCTACTTCTTGTAACTGTTCATCCCATTGAACGAGTGAGGCGCGGCATTGTGCGTAAAGAGTATCCTCCAGCTGTTGAATTCCAGCGAAGAATTTTTGGTATGCTGCAAAGTACCCCTCAGCTTTATCCGCTCCAAAAATCTCCGCTAAAAACTCTTGACTGGGGTTTTGTTCATACAGCTGTACTTCTGGATAGTTTCCAAGGGATGAATCCTCCTGTATGCGTTCCAGATAGTGATTCACGAGCTGGCAGTAATCGTCCAAGGGTATTCCTTGAATACGATAGGTGAACGCGTCATGAATGATGCTACACCTTGGTTGGCCTCCTACAAGGCTAAAGAAGCCGGTGACTAACTCTTCCCCAATGTCATACCCCATTTGGTTACGAGCTGTACGAATAGCTCCTTCTCCATGAGCAAAACAGTAAGTGAAGAGTCCTAAACTCATTTGGTGCGGATAGCGGGTAAGAATTTCGCTAATGTTTTGGTCACTTAAAACATCCGGAAGAAGATTGCAACCAAGTTGGGTCAATCTGCTTCCCTCCAAAGCTAAAGCATTATCTACTGAGGAGATTACAATCTGTGTTGCTGAAATTTTGCCATCAGTAGTAATATTTCGCGATTGGTTAATAAAAAGCAAATTGCTTTCCTCTTCAATTGCCCACTCAACGTCCTGACCACAGTTGAAAGCCGTTCGAAGCGTATATCCCACCTGAACTAGTTCTATTATCTGACCCTGGTTTAGAATAGGAGACGCCGCCCCCTCCTCTTTGATGACCTGGCTCGTAATTGCATCAACATAGTATCGTCTAGGTTCAATTAAGCCTGATACTAGGCCTTCAGCTACTCCCGCAACCACCTCAATAACCATAACTTGGTCGTTAAGGGTTATGGGGTCGTGGGTAAAAAGGACTCCAGCAACTTTAGCTTTCACCATATCTTGCAGGATTAGTGCAAGGTTGACGACAGAAGCATTATGCAATTGAGCATAAGAGCTAACGGAGCTGCCTTGTATAGCCATTGCGCACTCTAGAACTGCTGCTTCTAGAGTATTTAGGGTAACAAATAGCTTGCTCTTGAATTGCCCCGCCCAAGACAGTAACCCATCCTCGCCCGCAGCGGAACTGCGAACAGCGATTCCATGAGATTTTATAGTCAAAGTTTGTGAGGCTTCTTCCGCGACAAGGTTAGGACATTGTCCACAAGCTACAATACTGGCCACCTCAGAGGAATCCAGTACCAGTGCCTGTTTGACAGGCAAACCGAGAGCTTGTATCTGGGCTAGTCTAAGTGCCTTTCCTCCCACCATAGTTTCTTCTGCTTTAAGGACTTCTTGAAGTTTACGCATGTAATTCCTCCTGTTTGATTTGGAATGTTCAACACTAACATCTTCAAGATGTTTCGTGTTGATGGCTAATAACTTTTTAAAAATTATTAATCAACAAAATAAAACACCTTCTGCAAAATCCAGAAGGTGCTTGTTCTTAAAAAATAAGACAACATTAACCTAGGACTTTGCGAGAATGCAAAGCCCACCAGGTTGAGTTGTTTAATTTGTATGGTGATGTATATTTCATATTCCAATTACCTTTTTCACAGTAGCATCAAGCAAGATTTTCATTGTATCGTATATTTTGAAGTTATCCTGCTTGGGAATTAACAATTGCAAATCCGTGCAGGCTAATATAATGTTTTTAACTTTCTTTTTTCTAAAATCTTGTATAACTTTTAGCAACATAACCCTGTCTTTATTATCATAGCGGTTAGAGACCAGGTTAAGTATGAGCTTACCGATTTTAGCTTGTTGTAAACTATCTGGAATAATCGGGATAATGCTGCTTGCTTTCAGAAGTTTCTCATACAGCCTATTTTTTACCGTTATTGGGGTCGCAATAATTCCAACTTTGTGTATGTTTTGTTTTTTAAGAAATTTGGAAGTTTCTTCCAAAATACTTAAGACAGGTATTTTAACGGCTTGCCGAATATCCTTTATAAACACATGTAAAGAATTGCAGGGCAAGACTAAAAAGTCAGCGCCTGCTTTTTCTAAATTTTTTGCTACTTTCAACAAATACGGCAAACACCTTTCTTCGCCAAGGCCATCTGCTATTGCATCCTTTTCGATACTAAATGGTAATGGAATGCTATTAATGAGTACAGGCGGATAGCTAATTTTATTTAATTGCTTGCACGAGAAAATCAGCTCTAAATAAAATTCAGAGGTTGTTTGAGGTCCCAGACCACCAATTATACCTACAGTTTTCATATAATTATTATTAAATATTTACAAATAAAAAAACACCTCTGCAAAGTCCAAGGTGTTTGTTCGAGTTAAATCTTTTAAAGACAAACCAAAGTTAGGACTTTGCGGTTACAAAGTCCAGGACCAATTAAATACTGAGTTTTGGAATGCCTTAAATTTCATATACGATTATAGTGACATAAATGTTTAAATAAGTCAACCCCCCCCTTCATTAAACATTCTCATTCCCGGAGCGGGGAGATTTATTGTTTGAACAAATTTATAAAATCACCTTCAAACGATCTTATTTCCTTGTGCACGCCAATTACTTCATTTACCGTTATGGGCGTGTGTTTGGAAAACCGTTTGCTGTCATTTTTGGTTAGGTCGGTTACCATTCCCACGCTGTAAACTTCAGGACCATGGATTTCAATGTTAAACATAACCGAGCTTTTGCATTTAACGCAGTCAGAATGAATTAGCACCCTGGCTTCACCAATGGCTTCGTGGTTTTCCGACTCAATTATACGGGCGTTTTCGGGCTTATATTTGGAGCTGCAAATGGGGCAGCGCAGCACAAATCCCAGCCATTCCATTACTTTTTTTAGATCGAAGTTTTTCATAAGTTTGACTGTCTGATTATGAGAATAACAAATTCAATTTAGCTTAAATATGATGTTTTCCGGTTAAATTGTCTGCTATAAACAAATTTTCATATAAAGCCGGGATGCCAAATTTTCTTTCTATGGATATTATACCAAATATATTTTAAAATCTCAAAGCTTTAGATTCCATGGCTATATTTTGAACAATGCCGAGGCTGCAAAGCACAATAAATAGCGAGCTGCCACCAGCGCTCATAAATGGCAGCGGTATGCCCGTTACCGGCAAGATGCCTATATTCATACCAATATTTATGACCACGTGAATAAGCAGGAAAAAAAAGACTCCGCCTACAATATACATTCCCAAATCGTCCTTGGCTTTTCGCATTATTTTTAACAGGCGAGAAAATAAAAAGAAAAAAAGAGCAAGCAGAGCAGATATGCCAAAAAAACCAATTTCCTCGGCGCTGGCCGCGAAAATAAAATCTGTTTGCCGTTCGGGAAGAAATTTGTTTTGACTTTGAAGCCCCTTGCCAAGTCCCCTGCCAAACCATTGTCCGCTGCCCACAGCTATAGCCGCCTGCCTGACATTGTATCCCCTGCCCCTTGGGTCGAGGGAAGGGTTTAAAAATACTTCAATGCGAGATTTCTGAAAATCTTTAAGTAAAAATTGCCAGCTAAATCCCGCAATTATTAATCCCGTAGTAATTATTATAGCCACATATCTTTTTTTTATTTGGCTAATAAAAATCATTCCCGCCCAGATACCTATTAGGACAAGAGATGAGCCCAAGTCCGGTTCAAGCAGTACAAGGGCGGCAGGAATAAACGCGTATAAAAAGGAAATAATTATAGTCTTCCAGTGGTTAATGGCGCCACGCTGTAGGTATAGCAGCCTTGCCAGTCCTAAAATTACCACCAGCTTAACGAACTCAGCCGGTTGGAACCTAAAAAAGCCGACATCGAACCAGCGGCGTCCGCCTCTAATGTCGGAACCAATAACCAATAAAATACCGAGTAAAACAATAAACAGCACATAGGCCGCCCGGTTAATTTTTGCCATTTGGTGGTAATCGAAAAAAGCAAAAAAGAAAAAAGCCACTGCCCCAATACCCCAAAAAGTCAGTTGGCGCCAAAAAATAGCAGTAGATTCGGTTGAAAGCGAAGTACTGTATAAAATGGACAGACCCACCAGGGAAAGCAGTAAAGTAGAAATTAGCAGTGGTATGTCAAAATATTTTAATTTGGAAAAAAAACTAAGCATAAGTCCTTAAGCGCTTTTTTACCGGTATGTTTATCTGTTAAGATCGCCACCTGTTATGCTGTCGGGAATTGCTATGTTTTGGCTGTTTAAAGCATTGGTTGAAGCCAAAACCTCTACGTTATAGCCATTGCCGGAAAACCCGGGCCATTGTTGAACATAATCGCGCCTTTCTTGCGGCCTTAAGTCATTTAGTGTGCGCGTGCTTATGGAAACAATTTGGCCGGATTTGTCTGAGAGTAAAAATATAATTTCAGCTTCTTTTATTTGATAATTGCTGGCGTTGGTAATGGATCCTCGGGTAGCGAGTCCCTTGGGTTGGTCTTGTTCTACAATGGTGGCTTGCCCTGCAATTATGCTGATGTTAGGAATTTGTTGACGTTTTATCCAGGGCAGAGGATCTTCGAAATTTACCTTGGCGCTGACTAAGGTTTGGTCCCCGCTTATCCTGGGGACAAGCAACCATTTGGTTTGGTTTGGCAAAATATAAAATTTTATGGGTAATTTTTCCGTCTGGTTTCCGGATTGGTCGTATAAATAAAATAAAGCCTCCGCGCCGTTTAAAGAAAGTTCCCTGTTCGGATTTGTTATTTGTACTGCAGCCGAATAGGTGTTGTTATTATTTTTTACCAATAGTATTTGCTCGAGCTCCAAAGGGTGGCTTTCGCTAAAGCTTTGCCTTGCGGATAGTCGTTGCGGATTGAGGCGTCTATTTTCCAGTGTTTGTCCAACCCATTGGAAAATAAAATAAGCGGGAATAATGATTGCTATAAGCGTTAATGCAGTATAGCGAAAAATTGGAGGATAATGAGAAAGAGCCTGACTTGCCCTGAGTTCGGCTTCTTCCAGTTTTAATTCTATTTTTTCCTTAAATAAGCTCATTTTATTTGAATTTTATGTTTAGTTTATTATAGCAAAGGTTACATTTTTTTGGTATGCTTATTAACAGAGATTGCAAATAGAAGAACAAATTTGCTTTAACCGCCGTATCTTGAAACGAATGAATTTTACTCATCTACACTGCCATACCCATTTTTCATTACTTGACGGCCTGTCAAAAATTGAGCCGCTTGTTGAACGTGTGCGCGAATTGGGAATGACCAGCGTTGCCATGACCGACCACGGTGTTATGTATGGAGCCATAGAATTTTATACAACCTGCAAAGATTTAGGAATTAAACCCATAATCGGCCTCGAGGCCTATGTCGCTCCCCGCTCTCGCTTTGATAAAGAGGGTAAGTTAGACAGCGATTACTTTCATTTGACTTTGCTGGCCGAAAATAATGAAGGCTACCATAATTTAATAGCGCTGACTACCGCCGCCCATATAGAAGGCTTTTACTATAAGCCGCGCATAGATTTGGAGCTGCTAAAAAAACATAGCGCCGGCCTAATTTGTTTATCCGGATGCATGCGAGGTGAAATAGCAAGGGCTGTGGCTAGCAAAAGCGAAATAGAAGCGCAGAAAATTTTGAATAAGTATCTGGACATTTTTGGTCCTAAAAATTTATTTATAGAAATTCAGAGGAATAGTCGAAGTGTTGACCCTAAAGAGCGGGAGTTAAATGACAAGCTTATTCTATTAGCCAAGAAGAACAATTTGCCACTTATTGCCACTGCCGATTGTCATTATATATACCCGGAGGATGCTGAAGCTCAAGATGTTATGGTTTGTATTGGCACTGCTCGTACGGTAAACGATCCGGACAGATTGGATATGCGCGGGTATGATTTGTCGTTAAAATCCACCGAACGCATGTTGGAATTGTTTAGCGACGTACCGGAAGCCGTGGAAAATTCTTCGCTTATAAGCGATCGTTGCCACGTGGACATACCCATAGACCAGAGATATTTTCCGAAAGTAAAAATTCCCGAAGGTTTGGGTACCACTGAATATTTACGTAGAGTGGTATTTGAAAAGGCGCCGCAGTTGTACGGCAAAGACGGGGTTTTGCCAGAGAGTGTTATTAAGCGCATAGACTATGAGCTGGATATAATTGTTCAAAAGGGTTTTTCCGACTATTTCCTTATGGTGGCCGATATTGTGGCTGGCGCGCATTCCATAGGCGCCATTACCAACACCCGTGGTAGCGCTGCCGGCAGCATTGTGGGGCGAATTTTAAACATAAGCCACGTGGATCCGTTGTATTATCAGTTGCCTTTTGAACGTTTTTTGAACCCATATCGACCCACCCCGCCAGATATAGATTTGGATATTTCAGATAACCGTCGGGATGAAGTAATTGCATGGATAACCAATGCTTATGGGCATGACAAAGTGGCTCAGATTATTACCTTTGGTACCATGATGGCGCGAGCGGCCGTTCGGGACGTGGGGCGGGCACTGGGTGTCCCCTATTCCAAATGCGACCAAATTGCCAAAATGATCCCCATTGGCAAACAGGGTTTTCATATGACCTTGGAAAAAGCCGTGGAAATGAACCCCGAGCTTAAGCAAGTTTATAACCAAGATCCTGACACTAAAATGTTAATTGAGATTGCCAAGAAATTGGAAGGCTGTGCGAGACATGCTTCCATTCATGCCGCGGCTATTGCCATAACCCCTACTCCCCTTACCGAGTATTGTCCTTTACAGAAAGAGCCGGACGGTGAACGGCTCATAACTCAATACGATATGTACGCGCTTGATGCCGGAGCTTCCAGTAAAGCTATTGGGGTAATAAAAATTGACTTGTTGGGTATTCGGAACCTTTCTATTTTGGAGGCCGCGGTGCAAAGTTCTCAAAAACGGCATAATATAAAAATTGATATTTATAATTTGCCGCATCCGGACGAAAAAACATTTAAACTTTTAGCCAACGGACTTACTTTTGGCGTTTTTCAATTGGCATCTAGCGGTATGACCAGACATTTAAAGGAACTTAAGCCGAAAGATATTTTTGACATTATGGCTATGATTGCCTTATACCGTCCGGGTCCTATGAGTATTATTCCAGACTATATTGCCAGGCAGCACGGCAAAACCAAAGTGGAATATTTTGATCCGCGCATGAAGGAATATACGGAGCGGAGCCTGGGTTTGTTGGTGTATCAAGACGACGTACTGCTGACCGCGGTGAATATTGCGGGTTATACCTGGGAAGAAGCGGATAAATTGCGAAAAGCCATGGGTAAAAAAATTCCCGAGGAAATGGCCAAGCAGAAGGTGAAATTTATAGACGGCTGTGTTAAGGGCGGGATGCGTACGGATAAAGCCGCGGAACTGTTCGCGGTTATTGAGCCTTTCGCGGCCTATGGTTTTGGCAGGGCTCACGCCGCGTCTTATAGTATGGTTTCCTACCAAACTGCTTACATGAAAGCAAATTTTCCGGTGGAATTTATGTGCGCGGTAATGACCGCGGAATCCGGAGATGAAGATAAAATTTATGCTGCCGTGGAAGAATGTAAAAATTTAGGCATTCAGGTTTTGCCGCCAGACGTAAATGAGTCGTTCGGCGATTTTACCGTGGTAGACGACACAACTATTCGTTTCGGCCTAAATGCCATAAAAAATTTGGGTTCAGATGTGATTGAAAAAATTATTCAAGCCCGCGGAGAGCCCATGCGCAGCTTTGAAAATTTATCCGATTTTCTTATTAGGGTCCACACCAAAAATTTTAATAAGAAGTCCTGGGAAGCTTTGGTTAAGGGCGGGGCGCTTGACCGTTTTGGGGAGCGCGGGCAATTGCTGGCCAATACCGAGGAAGTGTTGGAGTTTGTACGCGAACATTTCCGCGACGAAAATAGCGGACAGTCTTCCCTTTTCGGCAAAGGCATGCAAATGGGAAAATTAAAGTTCAGGCAGGTTCAGCCGGCAAGCCAGGAAGAAATGCTTGCCTGGGAAAAGGAGCATTTGGGCATGTATGTAACCGCGCATCCTTTGGACCGTTACCGTCAAGTGCTGAAGAATTTTAAAAATGTGAAGGATTTAAATTCCGGCGATTTGGGCACATACGCGGTCATGGGCGGCATAATTTCCAGGCTAAAAAGGACATTAACTAAAAAAAACGATCCCATGGCTTTTTTCACTTTGCAGGATTTAACCGGCAGTATTGAGGTACTGGTATTTCCGAAAACCATGGAAAAAGTTTTGCATTTAATGAATGATGATAAAATTATCCAGGTCTCTGGCCGCATTTCCGAAAAGGAAGAAGATTTAAAGCTAATAGCAGATGAAATTAAAGAACTGCCCCCGGACGAGCTATATGCCATGGCGCTTTCGGAAATAGAAAAAGACAAGACAGTCACGCTTTACATGGACAGTTTGGCAAATTTGGAAGAACTAAATAGCATAAAAAATATTTTGGAAAAGTATCCGGGCAATGCCCAGGTCTATTTGCAGGTTGGAGGCGGACAAAAAAGTAAGCGTATTAAGACCCAGACCTTGGTTAGCCTGGTGCCCGGGTTAATGAATGAATTGAAAACCGTGCAGGGTATTCGGAAGGTGGATACGGTTTGATTTACATGAATTTTTTAATTTGATTGAGTTAGCGCTGAATTTCCAAGGACAGAAATGTTAGGAAATTAATTTTCATTTTCTAAACCTCTTACCTGGAATTGTATTATAAAATAAAAAATCGGTCCGGGCTTGCGCTCGAACCGATACTGCTCAGATGTTAATTCCCAGATAGGCCAAATATGGCCTTACCTCGCTCTTGGCCCATTCCGGCCATTCTTTGGCGCAGGAGGTTGAAATGGCTTGGATAAGTCGATCCCCGCCTTTTGGTGGATTGATTTTTTTATTGTTTTTGTTGTACCAATCCCCGCCTCCCATCAGGTTTCCCTCCGCCATTTCCATTACCTCTGCCCAATAGCAGGCGGTCTGTTCAGGAAGGCATGCGTGTACGATGACCTTATTTGGGGCCAAGATGTCACCGTTCACCCTCTGGATTATGGCCGTCCCCGGAAGCGCATCTCTCCTGCTTCTGGCTTCAAAGCCCATTGATCCCATTTTCCTGTCATACTGGGAAAGCTCCCAGCTGGCAGTTTTTTGGTAGTATCCGGCCAGAGCAACCGCGGCGGCCAAGCCTAAGGTTATCATCAGTCTCATCTTGTGCCTACTTTTCCTCAGCAATGGTCAAAAGCAGGTTGGCATCCACCGTGACTCTATAAGTTTTCCCTTCACACTTGGAAGGAATTACCTTAGAGTCTCCGTTTACGAGCTCGTGCTGCCCTTTTTTGGGTACCAGCACTACGGCTTTGGTGCCGCATACCTCACTGCTGTGGGCTGAGATGCGGATCTCGCGTCCCTCCACCCCGGGCACGTAGGCCTGGGCAATGCTAACCCCGTGCCTGCCCTTTGCTTTAGTCTCAATTACAAAGGTCGTTATGCCGGCTTCGGCATACAACAACAGTAACAGGGACGTCATCAAAAAAAGTACTAATCGGAACATTTTTCCACCTTCAGTTTTGAATTTCCAGCTAAGCAGCCGGATTCCCCACTGCAGCAGCGTGTCAGTCGGGCGCATGTTTAAAAAACTTCAATAAACACAACCACTTATTTAAGCAGATTTATGGACATTTGTCAATTGAAATTCCGCAAATTTAAATCTGAAGTGCAACCGCAAGTACCTCTATTTTACAGGTTCACATAGGATAATCAGCCAATAAGATATTATGTAGCATAGGTTTTGTCCTGAAATAAAAAAACCCCACCAATTTCCCAAATGTGGTGGGGGGTGAGAGATTAGCTCTGGCAAAAAACCATACCGCTTACCTCTCGGGCTGCCAGCCGGCGTGGCAGTTCGCCTCCCTTTCTTGAGGAATCAGTTTCATCCGCGTACCAATTCCTCGGTCCTGTTAATACGTGCCCGCGTGCGGGCAAAAAAAGGCGCGTATCACCATGAGGCTTACACTATAAATATTTAGATTTATAATGTGCCAAATGATGAAATCATATTATACTTCAAATTTAGTAAAAAGTCAATAGCTAATAGCATAAATTTAGTATTTATAGCTTAAATAAAGGCTAAAAATTATGTGGAAAAGTGGCCTTGCTTAAGCATTTTACTTTTGGTATAGTTATTTTAGTTCTTTCAGGCGTTTGTACTTGGCCTACCAAGCTAGGGAGTCTGAACGAAGTAAATAAATGAATCTAAAATTGGTTCTAGAGACTATTTTAGATGAAAAGGCTCTCATTGCTGGTCGTATGCTTTGAGGGCAAGCTGGGACGGAAACGTCCTACCCTTAAAGTTAAGGGCACGGACCCCAGGATTGGGTCATCGAATTTTAATTCGGTGGTCCTATCCTGGGGTTTTTTTGTCCTCTACTAAATACTAAATAGACTAAATTACTAAAAATTATGAAAAGGATAACTATTTTCGTGTGTCATTGCGAGTGCATCCGAAGCAATCTATTTTACTACCTTACCTAGAGAGTGCTTCGTAGAGTGTGCTCCTCGCAATGACGCACCACAACTGTGTTATATTAAATAATTTTTAGTAATTGTAAACACGTGCTAACCAAAAGTTATTTTGTATATAATGACCAGCATTACCAATTCTGTTCTTTACACAGGGGTAACAAATAATTTAATCCGAAGAGTTTTTGAACATAAAAATCACTTAGTTAAAGGTTTTACTAGTAAATATAATGTGACGAAATTGGTGTATTACGAAGTCTTCGATAGTATTGAAAGCGCAATTTTAAGAGAAAAGCAAATTAAGGGTGGTTCTAGAAATAAGAAGATAATATTGATTAACAAATTAAATCCTGAATGGAAGGATTTATATAGCCAAATTATTTTGTAGCATTAAAGATTGCTTCGGTCAGTTAAAGCCCTGACCTCGCAATGACACAACAGAATATAACAATTATGGAACACAATAACGAACATCTCCACGCCATTAGGCATTCGCTCGCGCATTTGTTTGCGGCAGCGCTTTTAGAGTTTTATCCCAAAGCAAAAATTACCATTGGTCCTCCGGTGGAAGACGGTTTTTATTATGACTTCGAAAGTAGCGAAAATCCCATTACCGAAAGCGATTTGCCTAAAATTGAGAAGCAAATGAAAAAATTGCTACATACTTGGGATAAGTTCGAAAAAATTGAAGTCACGCCGGACGAGGCCAGAAAAACTTGGGAAGGAAACCCGTTTAAACTTGAAATTATTGAAGAATTGGTTAAGAAGGGCGAACCTATTTCTTTTTATAAATCCGGAAAATTTGTAGACTTGTGCCGCGGAGGTCATGTGGAGAGCATGAAGGAGATAGATCCGGAGTGCTTTAAGCTCCACAAGCTTGCCGGCGCATATTGGCGTGGCGACAGTAAAAATCCCATGCTGACCCGCGTGTACGGTTTGGCATTTGAAAGCAGCGAGAATTTAAAAGCCCATTTAAAAATGCTGGAAGAGGCTGAAAAACGGGATCATAAAGTTTTGGGACAAAAGCTTGAACTGTTTATGTTCCACCCCACTTCTCCAGGCATGCCTTACTGGCTGCCAAAGGGAGTTATTTTGTACAATGAATTGGTGAATTTTTGGCGCAAAGAGCATAAAAAACGCGGTTATCAGGAAATTGTTTCCCCTCTGCTAAATAAAAAAGAGTTGTACGTAACTTCCGGCCACTACGAACATTATTGGGAAAATATGTTTGTAGCAAACATGGGAGAAAATGAAGAATATGGAGTTAAGGCCATGAATTGCCCAAATGCCCATGTGGTATTTGGTAGCAAGCTGCGTTCGTATAAAGAGCTGCCCTTAAGGCTTGGCGACACCGACCATTTGCACCGCTATGAACTGGCCGGAACTTTAAACGGGTTATTCCGCGTTCGAGAATTTCGCCAGGATGACGCTCATATTTATGTAGCCGAGGAAATGGTGGAATCGGAATATATGGAAGTATTTAAAATTGTGGAGTTGTTTTATTCTATTTTTGGCATGCAATACCGTTTTCGGCTTGGCACCAGGCCAAAAGACTTTATGGGCGATATTGAAACCTGGAATGGCGCCGAAACTACGTTAAAAAAGATTTTAGCCGAAAGCGGGAAAGATTATTTTATAGAGGAAGGAGATGGCGCTTTTTATGGACCAAAGGTGGATATTCTAATGAAAGACGCGCTTGGACGGGACTGGCAAATGGGAACAGTGCAGCTCGATTTTCAGCAGCCAAGAAGGTTCGGGTTGGAATATGTGTCAGAGGACGGTAGCCGTAAAACTCCCATTGCAATTCATAGGGTTATTTACGGATCGTTAGAAAGATTTATAGGCATACTTATAGAACATTATGCAGGGGCTTTCCCCTTGTGGCTTTCCCCTGTCCAAGTTGCCATTTTGCCCATTTCGGAAAACCAAAATGGTTATGCTAAAGAAGTGCGGGAGCAGTTGGAGGCTGTTTTGCCCGACTTACGTTTAGAAATAGACGAGCGTAATGAATCTATTGGCAAAAAAATTCGAGAAGCCTCCCAAAGTAAAGTCCCCTACCAAATTATAATTGGCCAAAAAGAAGTAGATGCCAAAATGGTTGCTGTGCGCACTCGAGAAGGCCAAGATTTGGGGCAAATGAGCATTAACGATTTAGTGTCAAAACTAACAAATGAAATAGCAAATAAGCTATAAAACATTTCTCTCAACTGAGTTCGCAATTGCGAACGTAGTTGAGAGTTAGGGACGAGTAGCTAGGGAGTATAAACCATGATTTATTTTACGGTTGGACCATCACAATTACATGCAAAGTACGGCGCTTTTATGCAGGAGGCCATAAATTCGGACATAGGGTCAATTTCGCATCGTGGAGGCCAGTTTATGGAGCTGCACAAAGAGCTGGGTAAAAATTTAAAAGATCTTTTGGGCGTTTCCCAGAACTATCATGTTTTTTATAATGGTTGCGCTACGGAATGGATGGAGCGTATTGTACAAAACTGCAGCTTCAAGGAAACTTTGCATTTGGTTTGCGGTTCATTTTCCCAAAAGTTTTATAACATTGCCAGACAAATAGGCAGGAATACAGTGAGGGTAGACGTCCTTTCTGACAGTTCTTTTACCCTAGATCAGTTACCAACCGACATTAGCCCTGAACTTATTTGTCTCACTCATAATGAAACCAGCACAGGCGTGGTTTTGCCCCAAAAGCTTATTTCGGGCATTAGACAGCGTTACCCTGACAGTTTAATTGCTATGGATGTCGTATCCTCCGCTCCTGTCAGCAATGTGGATTTTTCACAAATAGATTTAATCTTTCTATCCGTACAGAAAGGCATGGGCTTGCCCGCCGGTTTGGGGGTAATTTTATCGAGCCCAAGAGCCGCTAAAATTTCCATGGACATAGAAAGCACCGGGCAATATACGGGTTCCCACCATTCATTTAAAGAACTTATGGCCTATGAGGCAAAACATCAAGTTCCGGAAACCCCCAATGTTGTAAATATGTTTTTATTAAACGAAGTGTGCAAAGATTATTTGCGTAAGGGAATAGGAGTGCTTGTTGAACAAACTTTTAAAAAAGCAAAAATTTTATACGAAGCAGTTAAAAATTGTTCCGAATTGTCAATCGGGGTCCAAAATACGGACTTTCAGTCCCCAACTGTAATTGTAGCGGCAGCCAAGAACGGTTCGGCCGGCATAATAAGGCGATTACAGGAGCAAGGTTTTTGTATTGGAGCCGGATATGGCGAAAAAAAAGACCGGGAAATCCGCATTGGAAATTTTCCGGCACACACCATAAAACAGGTTGAAACTTTAAGTGGTTTAATTAAAGAAAATAACGTTTGGACTAAGTGAGAATTTTCGACCCGTTTTTGGTTACAGCCACGGTGTGCTCGAAATGAGCCGAAAGTTCTCCGTCCGTTGTGCGGACTGTCCAGCCATCGCTGTCAAAAATTACAAAGTGTTCTCCAATGCAAAGCATGGGCTCAATTGCCAGCACCATGCCCTCTTCCAGTGTAATGCCTTGTGTGGGTTTGCCATAGCAAGGTATGGGCGGATCCTCGTGCACTTCGTATCCAACGCCGTGCCCGACCAAATCCCTTACAACCGAAAATCCGGACGATTCAGCTGTCTGTTGTATAGCCGAGCTAATAGCGCCAACTTTGAGGCCGGGCTTTATTGCATCAATCCCTACAGTCAAAGCTTTTTTTGTAATTTCGATTAGTTTTTTAGCCGCATCGGAAACTTTGCCTACGGGTACGGTTATAGCTGTGTCTGTGAAAAGGCTTTTATATTCCATGCCAATATCTAACGAAACAATATCCCCTTCCTTCAGGATTACCGTTTTAGAAGGCATGCCGTGAACAACCTGGTCATTTACGGATGTGCAAAGGCCCGCGGGAAAGGGGTTTTTTTTAGGTCCGTAATTTTTAAAACTGGGTCTTGCTCCAATGGCGTAAATTTCCTGTTCCGCCATTTGGTTTAATTCCCAGGTTGAAACACCGGGCCTGACAAGCCCGGCGGTTTTTCTTAAAATATCGTGAATGAGCTTGCCGCCTTCGGCGATTGTCTCAATTTCTGCTTGGCTTTTAATTAATTTCTTCTTCATAACATTTAAACTCGCGGCGTAGTCGCATTCTTATGATCGTTTTTTAATTCACGGCTTTAATAAATTTCAGAAGCCGCTTATTAACATCTCCAACATTGCCAAGTCCGGAAATATTTTTACTTGGGTATATTTTTTTAAAATATCGCAGTACGGCGGATATGTTTTTTCGGTAATATTTTACTCGGTTTTTTAATGCTTGTTGGTTATCGTCCGCTCGTTTGCTGAATTTTCCTTTAAAGTATTCCACTCTTTTCTCCATGCGCTTTAACGTTTCCGCCATGGGAATTGAAAGGTAAATAAGCAGTGCCCGGTCGCGCCCTGTTTGTTTGAGCCATTTTTGTACTAACCTGGCTTCGCCCACCATTTTTGGCGTGCCGTCAAACAAAATGCCGAGTTTTTTTGGAGTTTTAAAAATTTGTTGTTTATGAATGGAGCGGACCAGATCAGTTTGGGTTAAATTGCCCTTGTCATAAGTGCCTTCCAGAAGTTTTTTTACTCTCGCGTCCTTGCTTTTCAATACCCTCAATTCCTTACCCATATCCAGGTCATAAAGCGGAAAACGCTTAAGCAATAAGTTTGCCTGGGTGGCTTTCCCTGCCGCCGGGTCGCCGAGCAAAATAATATTTATGGGTCGGACGTTTTTTTGCATAACCTATAACTCCAGGGCGGCATTAATGTCTTCGGTTACTTGTTCTATTTTAGGAAGACCGCTTATTTCCATAAAGCGCGTGTGCTCCTTTAAGTAATCTACAACCGGCAAGGTGTCCTTTTCGTATTGTTTTAGGCGGAATTCAATTTTTTCCGGGGTGTCGTCCGCGCGATTTTCTTTTTCTGCCCGAAGCATAATGCGCTTAATGCTTTCTTCTTTTGGCAGGTTAACAAACAAGGTCGTAAACTCAGACCTGCCTTGAGCCTTTAAAAAATTGAATAAAAATTCAGCTTGTCCTATGCGTCGGGGTATTCCGTCAAATATTATGCCTTGCTCGGGTTTTATGTCGGAAAGCTTGGATTTTACCACCTCGAGCAAGATTTCGTCCGGCAAAAGAACCCCTTCGTTTATTAGTTTTGTGACCTGCTCCGCTAAGGGGCTTGTTTCGTTTTTCAAATCTCGCAGTATTCCGCCCATTTCCCAATAGTAAAAGTCCAGGCGCTTTGCGAGCAATTTTGCTTGCGTGCCTTTTCCAGAACCTTGAGGGCCAATAAAAAATATGGTATTTAAATCCATAAAGATGTTAAAAGTATAGTAAATTTGGGTGAAATATGCAAATAAAAAAGCAGGCGGGAGGTAATGGCGCCTGCCTATAGTGCGTACTCAAAAGAGTCTTTCCTGGCTTCTCCCCTGTTTAGGGGGTTTGTTTTCCTCCTTTTGGGCCATTGCCCAATACCTAGTAATAGAACAATAACACAAGTAAATTTATAATGGAATAAAAAGCAAACAGTATGTTATAATATATTTGAATAGTGCCAGAAAATTGAAACAAAATTGACATGTTAAAATGGAATTTAAATTATTTTACGATATAACTGGTATTTTGGTGCTTGCGGGAATAATTGCCGCCGCGGTTAGTTTGTTAAAGCAGCCTTCAATAATCGCGTATATCCTTACCGGACTTGTTGTTGGGTCGTTGGGTTATATGCACGGCACTGAGCATAGCGCCTTGGACGCGCTGGGGCAAATTGGCATTGCCCTGCTTTTGTTTATGGTCGGACTTGAATTAGATGTTAAGCGAATAAAAGATTTGGGCAAAGTGGCTCTTTACACTGGGCTTGGGCAAATAATATTTACTTTTGCAATAGGTTACTTTATTTGCTTGGGCTTGGGTTTTTCGAGTTTGGTTTCGCTTTACGTTTCCACTGCACTAACATTCTCCTCCACTATAATTGTTATAAAGCTTCTTGCTGAGAAAAAAGACCTTCAAAGCCTATACGGCAGAATCTGCATTGGTATTTTGCTAGTACAAGATTTTGTGGCTATGGGTATTTTATTATTTATGGCAGGAGGTTCGGGTTCCCACCGCGATGTTTTCTATTCTTTGGACGGTTGGCAGTACCTGGTTACCCTGGCAGCTAAAGTGTTAATAATTTTGCTTTTGCTTTTGTGGCTTAGCAAGCGGGTATTTCCGAGTTTTGTGAATAGATTTGGCAAGTCGGACGAAATGTTGCTGGTGTTTTCCGTGGCCTGGGCATTAGGCTTTGCCGCCTTTATTTCTTCACCCTTTGTAGGCTTTAGTATTGAAGCGGGTGGTTTTTTGGCCGGCCTTGCCTTGGCCAATAGCCACGTACATTATGAAATATCTGCACGAATAAAATCGCTGAGGGACTTTTTTATAATTATCTTTTTTATAGTTTTTGGCACAAAGCTGGTTTTTGCAGGTATTGTTTCCATGATATTACCCGCTATACTGCTGTCCCTCTTTGTCCTAATTGGCAACCCGCTTATTGTAATGGTCATAATGGGGCTAATGGGCTATAAGCCAAGAACATCTTTTTTCGCGTCTGTTACCGTTGCGCAAATTTCTGAGTTTAGTTTTGTAGTCGCGGCCATTGGTAACCGGCTCGGGCATTTGTCGGACTCTATGCTGGGGTTGGTTACTTTAGTTGGGATTGTTACCATTGCCGGCTCTTCCTATATGGTGTTGTATTCAGACAGGTTATATAACTGGCTCGCGCCAATTATTCAGTTGTTTAATTTTAGGAAGCATTCGGTGGAAAAGGGTTTTAACAATTTGGTTTTTAAAAATCATATTATTTTGATCGGAGCTAACAGGCTGGGGTCGCATTTAATTGACACTTTGGATAAAAAGAAGCAAACATTGGTAATAGTTGACTTCGATCCCGAAATTGCGGCGAAACTGGAGAAGCAAGGTCTAAACGTCATTTGTGGAGACATTTCCGACAGTTATATACAGGATGAAGTGGGGCTTTCTAACGCCAAGTTAATAGTTTCAACCGTTCCCGACATGCATGACAATGCCATGCTTATAGAGGCGGTAAATAACCGGAGTGGCAATAAGCGTACTAGACCCAAAATGATTTTTGTGGCCCAAAGTGAAGCCGAAGCCTTGCTGTTGTATAAAAAAAATATCGACTATGCCATTCAGCCGCATTTTATTGGCGGGTTGCACCTGTCCAGAATTTTGCAGGAAGACGGCGGTTATAAGTCGCTCCGTAAGCTTAAGGCAGACCACTTAAAGGTTATGAACGCTTAATTTCTACATTGAATGAGTTTGTATATTTTTTGAAATACGAGCATAAGCATTTAGCTCGTGGGCTTTTTGATAGGACTTACGCGTTTGGCCAAGTCGGGGTCCCCATTCTTCTGC
>CAZPRQ010000002.1:21987-46465 GCA_964589415.1 uncultured Candidatus Saccharibacteria bacterium | reverse complement strand
TTTATTCGTCGTAGTTAAACTACGCCTCATAAAATCCGCAAAAAACGCCTCGTATTAATCACCCCATTCCTGCCAAGCAGAAGAATGGGGACCCCGATTTATCACCCCATTCCTGCCAAGCAGGAGAATGGGGACCCCGATTTGGCCAAACGCGTAAGTCCTATATAATCCGGATAACAAGAATCCCTACCTGCGGAAGGCAGGCGAATGACCCGAATGGACACAAACAAAATAATTTGTATCGGTCATGTATGTATTTGAGCTGTTTCTATTTGCAGTATTCGGATTATATTTATTTCAAGCACGGCATGCCTAACACAACATACACCGCCATAGTTTTAAAAAAACAGCCGCTCGGTGAGGGCGATGAATTGGTAACTTTTTATTCGAGGGAAAATGGTAAAATTCGCGCCTTGGCCAAATCGGTCAAATTACCCAAAAGCAAGCTTGCCCCCAGCTTGCAGACTTTGTATTGCTTGAATTTGCAATTGGCAGGTAGCCGCTTGCCAAAAATTATTGGAGCGCAGGTATTAAAGGCTTACGCGCGTTTGCGCGAAAATTTGGCCGCGACTGTCAATGCTTATTATGCTTTGGAAAGCGTAATAAAATTTACTCCTGACGAACAGGTAAATTCCAAGCTTTATGATTTATTGGACAATTTTTTGGAATATTTAAACAAGAACGCGGATAAACCGGAATGTTTAGTTTATGGGTTGGTAAAATTTAAAATCCATTTTTTGGAAGAGTTAGGGTATACCATCAAGCCTCCGGAAATGCCTTTATCCGGTAATCTTGCTTTTAGCAGCACCCAAGGCGGGTTTGTAGAAAATATTTCCGCGGACGCCATGACTGTTACACCGGCCGATGCCAGTGCATTCTTAACTTTACATGAGGCCAGTTGGCCAGAGCTTTCAGGCTTGCGTATTAGTGCCGGCTATATGAACCAGCTTATTTCCGCGTTTATGGAATTTCATATGGAGAGGAAAGTAAAGTCGGATGCCTTTCTTAATATGTTATAATATAAGCATATGGCAGAAACACCTTTGAAACCAAAAATCAATTCAGAAGAAGCCGGTTTTGAATTTACTTCCCGGCCTATTGAGCAGCCCATTTTAACCGCCTCTGACCGGCAAAATTTAACTGCCCCTACAAGTGAGGGTAACTCTGAGCCGGGTTTTTACCAATCCAATAAGTGGTATATTTGGGCAGTGGTAGCCGGAATGGGTGTTATTGGTATGCTATCGTACTTCGCGTTCCGTCCGAACTTGGCCACGCGTCCGGAAAAAGCAAATATTGTTCTTAGTATAGACGCACCGGAAACTGTTGCCAGTGGAGGCGAAGTTGTATATAAAATTCGCGTAGAGAATAAGGATAGCTTGAAACTGGAAGATCAGGAGCTGGAAATTACCTATCCTTCCGGATTTTCGCATATAAGCAGCAGTCCGAAAGCTCAAAATCTTTCCGGCACAATTTTTAAAATTCCCGAGCTGTTGCCCAACCAAAATGTGGCGGTAATTATAAAAGTAAAATCCAGCGGCAATGTTAATGATCAAAAGGAATTGAAAGCCAAACTAAACTATAAGTTGGCAAATTCCAGCTTGCCGTTTTCCGAAGAAAGCCGTTTTTCGGTCAAGCTCGTGGCAGCTCAAATAGCGCTTGATATAATTGGTCCGCAATCTACCAACAACGCGCAACTGGTAACTTACGAAATTTCCTATAAAAATAATTCTATGGAGCGGGTAGGCAATGCCCGCATAAAATTGCAGCTGCCCGATGGTTTTGCTTTTGCCGCGGCTCAGCCGGAACCTGACCTTGGTAACAATATTTGGAATGTGCCGGATTTAGAGCCAAACGCGGAAGGTAAAATTCAGCTGCAAGGTTCGTTTAAGGATTCAAACCCGGGGGAAAGCAAAACCTTAGGTGTAGAATTTCTTATTTTGTCGAATAATGGAGATTATTTCACCCAAAATTCCGCCAGTATAATAACAGTATTGTCCAGTTTGCCATTGCTTGTTAGCCAGGAAGTTTTAAATTTGTCCAGTGAAAACGCGGTAAAACCCGGAGATGAACTGACGTTTTCGGTTAAATATCATAATAACGCTTCCACCGCGGCCCGAGGAGTAATTGTCCAAATTCAGCTGGACTCCAAAGCTTTGGATTTTTCCAGCATTAGGGCGGAAGGAGGGATAGTAAACAATTCCACCATAACCTGGAACGCTTCCGGCGTGTCGCAATTGGAAAATTTAAATCCCGGCGAACAAGGCACCGTGGCATTTGGTGTGAGGGTAAAAAATCCGGCCACCAAGGATTCGTCAAAAAATTTACAAATTATTAGCAGTATCAAAATAAAATCTGACGAATACGAAACGTATTTTCCAGGCAAACAGGTAAGCTTAAAAATAACCAGTCCGGCGGAGTTAAATGACCGGGCGGTATTTGTTTCGGGCAGTCAACCGCCCCAAGCTGGGAAAAGCAGTGTTTATAAAATTTCATTAAGTTTTAAAAATGCCTCAAATGATTTTACCAATACCCAAGTTACGGCATTTTTGCCTTTGGGGGCCGGCAGTTTTAACGCTTCCAGCGTAAATGCTCAGGAATCGGGAAAAATTAGTTTTGACCCTTCTACCGGAAAGCTAATTTGGAATGTGGGCCAGTTGCCGGCGCACACCGGAGTATTTACCACGGCTCGAACCCTTGAATTCCAGGTTACTCTAAATGCCAATGCTTCCCAGGTTGGCCAGTCGCCAACTCTTGTAAAGGACATAAGTTTTACCGCTCTGGATGCTTACACTAACCTGCAGGTTAGTGGAAAGGCGGAAGATTTATCTACGTCAGACGTAGAGGATAGTGGTTATGGCGGCGGCGCGGTAATTGATTAGGTTATTTTAATAGATGAAATAGATGGGCACCATCTCACTATAGGGTCGGACGCGCCCGACGAAGCTTTAGTTAAGTCTGGCCGGGATGACAGGTAAAAAGTTATAAAAAAAAGCGCGGGCCGGGAAAGTTCTTCCGGCCCGCTTTTTCACGACGAGAAGCTGCGGATGGCCGCGGCTTCGTTGTCAAAAGTCTGGAATATTGTACGCAGCTTAGTTGTCTGCAATAAATTGTAAACTCGCTTGCCGAGGTTCAGGAGCTTCAACAGACCGCCGGCGTTGGTCACGGTGGTGAAACCGTTCACCAACTCTCCGATGCCGGAGCTGTCGATATAGGAAATGCCTCCCATGTTGATCAGGACTTTCTTATGGCCGCTAGCGACCAACTTCTCTATTAGTTCTTGGAATGCCTCGGCACCTTCCCCCAGCGTGATCCGACCGCTCGCATCAACCACAGTTACGTCGCCCACCTGACGGGTTTCCAATTTTACGCTCACTCGAGGTTTTCCTCCTTCTATTCCACGTCGTTTGTCTACGCTCGCGGAATAATAAAGAGTAGCAAGGTTGAGGGGGAGTAGTCAATAGAAGAAAAAATAAAAAATTCCTCCCTCGCCAGCTAGCCAAGGGAGGAATTATATGTTTAAGTATTGAAGTTAACTTATGGCAAAATATAACCGCGGATGGTTTTGCTGCTTATGGAAATCCAGCGTTGGTTAGTTTTTCCAAATTTTTCGTAATTCATTTCTGAAACCAATATGCGCCCGTCGTCTACCCGTTCAACATAAGCTACGTGGCCGTAACGGGCATTATCCGTTGTAACCACTATGCTGCCGGCGGAGGGCGAGTTGGAAATAACCGCTCCATAGGCCTTGGCGTTGGCCAGCCAGTTTTTGGCGTTACCTCCCCAAGGTACGTGAACTCTCGTGGCTACATACCAAGTGCAGTAGCCCCAGGGGAAAATGTGGCCAGTGCCATTGTCTACCAGTTTGGGTTTTACAGTTCCGTTTGGGTTTACTTTGCCATCGTTTGCGCGGCGGGTAGGAAGGGGAGCCGGCTTGGGAGTTTGCGGCTTACCGCCCGGGATAATAACAATTTGTCCCGCGTCTATATCCTCGGCATTTTCGAGACCATTATATGAAATAATGGTTTCCAAGTTGCCGGAGTATTTTTTTGCCAAATCAGGTAAAGTTGTGTTGGAATTGGCTATATGCATAACCCCGTCTGTGGGTAGTATTACTAAAAACCAACCGGGTTTTATGTTTTGTGAGCTTAGCTTGTTGGCCCACATTATTGTTTGAACACTTATGCCGTTTTGGGAAGCAATGGATACAAGCGTATCGTTTGGCTTGGTCTCATATACTTTAATTTGTTTGGCAATTAAGGCGCTTACGCTGTCCGGGTCCGGCTTAATTAATCCTTCGTCGGAAATTACTGAAGTATTGTCGGCCTCTATATTTTCAGTGTCAAAAGATTGTGGCGTTAAGCCCTCAAAAGTATTGGCAAAAGCTTCATTAATAAAAGACGGGTGCCGTACGACTACGGTTTTAATTGTTGTATTTTTTGCGTAAAGCTGTTTGTTTAACTCCGGGTGGTAGCTTAAAAATTTCGCGGCAAGACTTTTGTCTTGGAAGTCGTCCATGTTGGAGAAGGTCATAAGGCTAAAACCAATAACAATTATGGCCATTCCTAAAACCAGGAGTTCGCTTGAGAATTTTAGAGAGAAATCTAACCAATCCATTTTTTTCAAATGGACGGCGGGAAAAGTATTTATATGAGCCCTTTTTAAATGAGGAATTCTGAGTCTCAGGTGATAAAGTGTTTTTTTGCCGTAATATTGGGCTTTAAAAGCCGCGCAAACCAATAATTGTTTGGTTTTGCTCAGCACAATGCTAATGCCGGAAATAATTATCTCCTTGCCCGCAAGACCAAGTTCGTTTCCGATTCATTTTCAAATGGTCTCTCGGGACAATACATATATAAGGCTCTTGGCAAAGTATAAATGCCGGAAAATATAAAAAAGCGTTTATTGGATAATAATTAATGCCAATTTATCGCTTATGTTAGCCTTAAATATGTTTAATTATTGTTTGTATAAGATAAGATTTTTTTAGCTTTTTTCCTAACCTTAGGACAGTCTAGCAGGGCAGATTTGGCAACACAAGGTTTTCATCCACAGGAGGGGGTTTAAAGCATTTAAATTCAAGGAAAAATATATAAATCCTTGTAAATAAGCAATAAATAGCAGTATAAAAGATTATTATATATCATCTTATTAAACTGATATAATAATTGCAAGTATGGATTTTTCCAGTTTAAACGAAAAGCAATACGAAGCTGTAACCGCTCCCATGGGGCCGGTTTTGGTATTGGCTGGGGCAGGCAGCGGTAAAACCCGTGTGCTGGCTTTTCGCTTTGCTTATTTGTGTGAGCAAGGGCTGGTTAGCTCGGGTCGTATATTGGCCTTAACCTTTACCAATAAAGCGGCCAAGGAAATGTCCGAAAGGATTCGCTCCTTGTTGGCTGTAAATTCAGCATCCTTTAAAACCAGCTATATGGGCACTTTCCATTCCATTTGCGCCAAAATATTGCGGGAAGAAATTGCGTTATTGGGTTATACCAGGGGGTTTACTATATATGACAGTGACGACCAGGCAAAAATTGTCCGGGAAATAATTCAGGATTTGCAAATTGATAAACGGTTTTCGCCTTCTATGTTTAGGGCGTATATTTCTTCGGCAAAAAATATTCTTCAAACTCCGGCAGAAATGAAGATTGGTCTGGACCCCGACTTGCATATTTTGGTTCGCGAAGTTTATAGCCGCTATCAGAATTATTTATTCCGCCAGAACGCGCTTGATTTTGACGATCTGTTAATGTTAACCGTTAAAATTTTCCAAAATGCTCCCCAAGTACTGGAAAAATACAGGGAAATTTTCCAATATATTTTGGTAGATGAATACCAAGATACTAACCATGCCCAATATGTCTTTTTGCATTTATTGTCCGCCAAGCACCACAATTTGTTTGTAGTGGGCGATGACGCGCAAAGCATTTATGGTTTCCGCGGAAGTAATATTCGAAACATTTTAAATTTTGAGGAAGATTTTGCCGAGGCCAAGGTAATTAAACTAGAACAGAATTACCGTAGTACTAAAAACATTCTTTCTGCCGCCCAGAAGGTCATTGAACTAAATAGTGAGCAAAAACCTAAAACACTTTGGACAAAAAATGATGCGGGGCCGAAGGTGCAGGTTAGGGAGCTCGAAGACGAAATGGCGGAAGCTATGTTTATTGCCAAACACATAGTAAAAAACGCGGGCGGACTGGCAGTTGAGCCGGAATATGAGGCGAATGAAGAAGAGGCTGCGGGCTTTTCCATTCTCGACCATTTTTTAAAAAAAACCGCAAGAAAAAGTCCGGGAGGGCTTTCACCGCTTTTGTTTTTACCTCAGCTTCCCAAAAATCATAAGCCGCTTATAGGTTATGCCGTGCTCTTTCGTACCCACGCGCAGTCCCGCGCGCTGGAAGAGGTATTTATTAAAAGCGGCATTCCGTATCAAATTGTGGGAGGATTGCGGTTTTACGAGCGTAAAGAAATAAAAGACGTTCTTGCCTATTTGAGGCTGGCTTTAAATTTCCAGGATATAATCTGTTTAAAGAGGGTGCTTAACGAACCGGCCCGCGGTATTGGAGAAAAAACATATACTCTTATAAAGGAATTGATTATGGGCCGAACTGTGGACTTTGCCAGTGGTAGGGACGGGGTAAGCCTGGCCGAGTTTAGGAAGAGGCTGGGTGAGGTGAAATTTGGTCCTAAAATTGGCGCCGCGGTAGACAACTTTTTCGCGCTAATTGACCGCCTTGCCAGTGTGCCTGAAACGGAAAGCCTGACTTCGCTTATTAAGCTCGCGGTTAGAGCTTCCAATTATGAACAGTGGCTGAGAGACGGTACTGAAATGGGGGAGGCCAGATGGGAAAACGTAGAAGAGCTTTTTACCGTAACTGAAAAATACCAGGCAGAGGGTTGGCGATCCGCACTTCAAAAACTTTTGGAAGAAGTCGCTCTTATTACGGAAGCCGACGAAAGCCGGGAAAAAGACTGTGTTACTCTTATGACACTGCATAGCGCTAAAGGTTTGGAATTTGACACGGTGTTTTTAACCGGGCTAGAGGAAGGAATATTGCCGCATTCGCGTTCACTTTTGGATCCTGCGGAGCTTTCCGAAGAAATACGCCTCGCGTATGTGGGGTTAACCCGTGCTCGCCGAAATTTGCACTTAACTTATGCTCGCCATAGGCGTGCGTTTGGAAATTTTCAGTATAACCAGCCTTCGCGGATACTACGGGCGTTGCCGGGAGAACAGGTTGACTTTAAAGGCGCTCTTGCTCCAAGCGACCCATTTTTAAAACTCACTGCCTCGGAGGACGAACGGTATGAGGAATATCCGTTTTAACAGGCAGTGAATCATGAAATATGAATCATAAATCATGAAGTATGAAATATGAATACATACCTGGAAGCCAAAAGGCTAGCTATGGCAGGCGGGTGAATTAAGAGAAACCGCAGTTCTTGATAACTTCTGCGCCTTGAATCTAAAACCTATAACCTATAAGCTATAACCTATAAGTTATTACCTATTATCTAAAACCTTATTATGGATATTCAACAAATAAAATCTTTGCTCGCGCGTTACGGTTTGTCGCCAAATCATACCTATGGGCAAAATTTTTTAATTGACGAGAGTGTACTGGACGATATGCTTCATGCCGCGGAAGTAGAACCTGGCGACAACGTGCTGGAGATAGGTCCCGGCATTGGTAACCTTACCAGGAAGTTGCTAGATAAAAACGCGCGCGTAGTGGCCGTGGAAAAAGACCCGCAATTTTTGCCAATCCTTAAAGCAATTAAAAAAGATTTTCCAAAAACCTTTCGCTACGAAGTGGAAGATGTTTTAAAGTTTAACTTCCAAAAATTATTTGAAGGGAAATATAAAGTGGTCGCGAATATTCCATACTACATAACGGGAAAAATTTTGCAGTTATTTTTAACGGCGGCCATAAAGCCAGAGTCCATAACCGTGCTTATGCAAAAAGAAGTCGCAGAGAATGCCGCGGCCGAAGTGGGGGACTTGTCCGTGCTTTCGCTTTCGGTGCAGTTGTTTGGCAAGCCGAAAGTAGTGCGCGGGGTTCCTAAAGAAAGTTTTTTCCCCGCCCCGAAAGTTGACAGTGCGATTTTGCATATTAATTTGTTTGAACAGCCGCGCCGGGATGTGGATGAAAAAAAACTTTTTACTTTATTGCGAGCTTGTTTTGCCGGTAAGCGAAAACAAATTCATAACACGCTTACCCATAATGTAAAATTGCCAAAAGAAGAAGTTGAGAAAATTTTGAACGAGCTGAACATAAGTCCTAAAATTCGGCCGCAGGATATTACACTGGATCAGTGGGTTAAGCTGGCTGGCAAAATTTACAATCCGCAGATCACAGATATCACTAAGGCACAGATTACTTAGTGTAGTGTTGAAATTTTTTCAGGCAATCTGCACATCTGTGTAAATTAGTGATCTGTGGAATAAAAATTTACTTCATCTCCAGTTTTTATTGCATGCGTATTGCTCCAGCCGGCATTAACCTCAAGGACGTGGCTAATTTCTTCGGGAGGGAAGTAGAATGGAAGTTCGGAATTTTTTTCAAGCGGAGCGGGGACGTCGGGAGTAATACCTACAATCTTGCCATCTCGAATCCAAATTAAATCCAAATTGAATTTCATGTCTTTCATCCAAAAACCCGGACGCCTTTGTCCGGTGTTTTTAAAATCAAATAGCGCCCCTTGCTCCTCAGAAAGAGGCTGTCTGCCCGACAGTCCTTGCTGGCGTTTTTTGTCAGTGTTCAAAATTTCCACCCAAATTGGGACCTTGCTCACAAGCAACTGGGTGGTATATGGACTTTCGGGTTCAATTTTTTTGCAGCCGGCTGCGGTTAGAAAAAAAATAAGCAAAACGGCGGCGAGTGTTTTAAAATGTTTCATAACGACGATTGTATAATAACTTTTTTTTCCAGCTATTGCAAAAAAATCTTAAGTGTGCTATAATATATTTACTAGTTAAAAGTTCGCAGCTAGAAACCAAAAGAAAAAATAAACTCAATAAAAGCAGGGAATATACCGCCTTTTGTTAAAGGCCTGGTTTTTATATGCTCGTTAATTACTTACACAAAATTCTTGTACATTTGACCCATGCTCTTGGGCTTGCAGCCGCGTCTTTTTTCTTAAGTTTCGCGGTGGTTGCTTTTATGTTGGCCGTAAAGCCGCAAACAGTTATGGCAACTCCCGGACAGGTTCCTTTCGGAGGAATGATTTTGGCATTTGTTCCGCCTATTCCTTTTCCTACATGTCCGGCCCATACGCTAATTGTAAATTATGTCACGGGGTTTGCTTTGGGAATATATGTAGTTCCCGGTTCTCAAATATATCCGTATCAGAATTTAGTCAGGCCCGGAGCATTTGTAAAAGGGGAATACGCCCCCATACCGTTTCCAACCTGCCCGACACCTTATCCTGTGGTGCCGATTTTTATGGTAGGCACGACGCTATAAAAAATATAAAAATATGCAACATCAAGCCGAAGAATTTAATCCAGCAGAGCCCATTCATTTTGGGCATTTAGCGGTTATACTTTTTGCTGCCCTGCTTTTAGTTGGAGTCACTTTTATGAAAAACGGTTTTCATTTAAGTGTTTCGGCAAACTCCGGCACAGCAAAATATTTTACGTACGATGAAGTTAAAAATCAGGTCGCGGCTCAAGGCTTGCCCGCGCCGTCAAATAATTTAGACAACACAGAGGCTCAGCTGGCGCTTATTGATCCGAACAGGAACGAAGGCGCGGTGCTGGGAGCGGCTACGGAAATGGAAGAAAGTTTTCCTTTGGCGGAACAAATTTATACTGACGCAATTTTAAATCAAATAAAAGTTAAAACAGTTTTTGACAATTCACCGGAGGCAATAACCCGATACGCTCAGTCAGTGGCGGCAGTTGAGGCGCAGTACGAAGCGGTAAATATTATTGCTTCCATAAACAGCGACAACGCGGAAGAATTGAGCAAAGTCCCTAAACAAGTGGAAGCTCTAAATTCGGGATTGGCCGCCTTGGAAGTCCCAGCAGAATTGGTCGAGTACCACAAATTAAAATTGCTGTATTACGCCACGGTCAGTAAGCTCTCGGAAATATTTAACGGCACGGACAAAAATTTTGACATGCAGACCGCGTCCACGGCGTGGTTTTCACTTATGGAGCGCATGGGTAGAATATCGGCAGAAGTTTACCAAAAGCATAATGTAATTTTGCAATGAAAAAATATATTTCATTTTTAATAATATTCATATGTGCCATCTTGGCGCCTTTGGGCGTTAGTGCCCAGGTTGGTATTGGTGTTCCCAGTGTTGAAGTTCCCGGTCCATTGTTAACTTTCGCGGGCACCACAGCGAGCATGGTTACTTCCATAAATACCGCCATAGGCATTCCCGGAGTTACCCAAGGAGCGGTAGCCGCGGTTGATTCAGCCGTGGAAACTTTATGTACCGGCATTGCTCGGGCCGAGGACGTTGCAATGACAGCCGACAATTTTAGCAACTTTTCTTTAATTGGAGGAAGTCCGGCCGAAGCCGCGCAATTGACCGCAAAAATTAACGCTTTGGTTTTAGTAAAAAATTGCCGAGAGAAACAACTTGAATCTTTAAAAAAACGTCCTGCGCCGAATTTAATTGCCTCTCAGGAATTTACCAGAAAGCAGGATTCCTTGGCAACGGAAATAAACTCGCTTTCAGTGCGCATAGAAAGTTTGCGCGCTCGGCATTCGCAGACGGCCAAAGACGTGCTAAAAGCAGTGGCTTTGAAAATTACTTTAAACCTTAGCCAGTCTTTAACCACAAAAATGGTTAACAGCCTCGTTAGCAAGTACAGAATAAACCAGCCTTTGCAGTACGCGGAGGCGGTTGCTTCGCAGGTCTACGCGGTAGATTATATAAATAAAAATTACCAAGGGCAGCAGCAGGACCAATACATTTTAAGATCGTTGCTGCAAAATGGCACCAGCCAGGGAGGAGTGCTGCCTATGGTAAGGATGGAAGCAGACAAGTCTTTAGGGTTTATTCCGGAAGAGTTGGAATTTTCAGACCCCAATTATTATATGAAGCTTTCCAAAGCCGGTACGGCGGAAGTAAATCCTTTTTACAGGCAAATGATATATGAAGATATGGCGTTGACCGCAAAAAGCGAAACCCAGGCACAAGCCAAACAGGAAATGGCCGCGGGAAACGGTTTTATGTCCATTCGTAATTGCCAGGGAGCTGTTGGCCAGCAAAAAACCATAGACCAGCAAAACAACCAGCTGTCGTATCAGGCCAATTTTGATCAGAGAGTTTTTGCCAAGCTCGTATCCCAGTACCAGTTAAACCCGAATCCAGAAACAAAGCAGGCCATGGAAGAGGCAGCGGCCGCGGCAGGTAAAAGCAAAGAAGCCTTAAGTGCTTTGCCGGAGCAGGCGGGTACGCCGTTTGTTACTATGTGCGAAGGCATCTCGAATCCGGGTTCGTTTGTGGCCGGTTCCATTGGCGGGTATTTAAATAAATATTTCAACGAAGCGGGAAATATAAAATCTGAAAATATTCCATTCTGGGGAAGCTTCTTAAGCAGCGTAGCCACAAATTTTGTTTCAAATATAATTCAGTCCGGCAAGCCGAATTTGCAAATTTTAACATCAGCCGGTTATCAGGCTGCCAACATTTCAGCTAACGACCTGGTCAGGCTGGCCGGGCAAGGCAGCCAGGTAAGCCAGCTTAAAAGCGGCGATAAAGAGCTGAATTTTGATTATTCGGTCAGCGGCGGCAAGTTAAGCTTAAAATGGGATGTCAGGGACATTCAAGGCGCGACTAACGCTGTGGTTTCCGGGCCGGGCGTTTTAACCTCTTCGCCATTGCCGGTTCAGGGTTCTATGGAATTTAACATTTCTCAGCCGGGTACGTACCAAATTCAGGCTACAAATGCAGCGCGGGAAGTGTTGGCCGAGAAAACCTTGTCCGTGGAAGTTACAGCTAACAATTCCGCTTCAGGCGGCGCTTATGTCTGCGGTGGCAATTATACCAGCTTGGACGCGTGCGTTCAAGAAACCAATGACTCCGGTTATTGCCAAACGCTGTGCTCAAATTCCTCTGTTCGCGGAGCTGTTGCTGTTAGGCTTTCCGAGCCGTTACGGGCCAACCCCGCTTCGCTAAGAAGCAGTAAATAACCTTTACCTTTCTGAAAACCTCCTTTCGCTCAGGAGGTTTTTTGTTGTGTATAACCTTATTTGAAGTATAAATATAGAGGTTTGGATGGTAACTCTGAGTGTAGTCGCCTGATTTATCAGGCTTTTGCGGCTCGATAAATCGAGCAACTACAGGAAATATCAGCTAATCCATCAATCTGTTCGGCCTTGTGAACTGTTACTTTGAATGAATTTTGAGAAACGTGAAGGTTTGTGGTATAATTTTAGTACCAATTGAGCCGCATTCGCCTTTTAGATCCATGATTTTTGAAATAAAAAATAAAACCTTTAAAGTCCCAAAATTTACGTTAGTTATTTTTAGCATCTTTGTATTTTTGGGTGCTTTTTTTGCTTTGTCGGTTAAGGACGCGGCCGCGGCTTTTGACCCGTTAAAATGCCCAAGTAGGACTACCGGTAGCAGATTATTGTATGAATGTCCGGATATAAATGTAAGCCTCAACCCCGCCAGTCCAAAATTGAATGACTCTGTAACCGTAAATGTAAGTATAAACAATTCCGAAGCCGCGGCTCTTTATGCCGACAAAGGTTTTGATGTTGTTATGTATAAATGCGAAGCGGGATGGTTGGGAAATTCTTGTTCTACGGTAATTAAAAAATGGGAGACTGCGCCAGGTAATGGCACTGCTTTTATATTTTCCGGTTTTAAAGTCGTTTCTCCTTTCGCGGTGGGATTAAATAAAATTAGGTTTTCTGTTAAGGCGGAGGCTACTAGCGCTGACGCAATTGAAGGCGGCTCCTCGGAAGTTTATTTTATTAAGGATATAGACGTAACAGTCGGCCCTTCGGCCTCGGTTACTCAGCCGACAATTAATTTTAATACTTCAAAAACATACAATTCCGGACGAGTATTGGTTCGCGTAGATTTTACATATACGCCAGATACCGCGCAAAACGCGGCAACCGCGTTTCAATATACTTGTTTTCCTGGAGACTCTCAAAAGAGCCTTTCAAAAGACGCGGCGTATTTTTCCTGCGATTATCCCGCGGATGTTAAGGACTATGTTGCCGTTATTACGGCATTGTCCGGCACCAGGCAGATAACTACGGCAAATATAAATGTAAATATTGACGGCAAGGAAAAGGATAGCGGGACAATTACGGTAGGAAGCGATCCAACAGGGAAAAATTCGGAAGGCGGCATTTGGGGATTGGTAAACAAGATTATTGGCGCCATACTGCAGCTGGTAAGCGAAGTGGTTTATTTTATTTTCTATTGGTTTATTGCCCCACTTATCCAGGCGCTGTTAAGTATTCGAACTTACACCGACACTTTTGTAAATGTAATTTATCCGGGCTGGGAAATTATTCGCAATATTTGCAATTTAGCTTTTATTGCCGTACTTATAGCCATTGGCCTGGCAACGCTGTTTAGGGTGGAAAGCTATAAGTTCAGGCATTTGCTCGTTCAACTTATTTTGGCCGCGCTTTTGGTAAATTTTAGTTTGGTTATTGCCCAGGCAATTTTAGGCCTGGCCGATACTATTCAAAGCCAGTTCTTGCCAAATAACGTGGAAGTTATACGCTCGCTTGCCCGTGACTTAATGGTTACAAACATTCGTACTGCCGTGTGGGATTTGCCCGTGGGCCAGCAAAGCGGGCTGTCTAACACAGCCACCATGTTTTTTTACGCTTCCATGACCGTGGGTAGCTTTTTGGTGTTCGCGGCCATTGCCATATTTTTACTTATTCGGATTGTGGCCTTGTGGCTTTTGCTTATGGTTTCGCCGGTTGCTTATGTGGCCGGGGTTTTGCCGTCCACTGCCAATTTGCGCGGCCAGTGGTGGAGCCTGTTTATTAAGTATGCTTTTTTTACGCCGCTAATGGCATTTTTCCTAAATTTAACAGCGGTTATTTCCGCCCAAACGCGGGAACAGAGTTTGCTTCAAACCGTAACATCGGCTCAGCTGGGCGATTCGGATTTCGCGGTTTTTGTATTTAAAACCGCCAGCAATGTAATTTTATTGGTATTTTTACTGGCTTCTTTAAAAGTCGCGGAAGAGTTCGGCATTATGGGAGCTTCGGCCATTACGGAAATAGCCAAAAAAGGCTTGTACGTACCGTTTGCGGCGCCGGCCGGGGTTGCCAAATACGGCGCGGAAGTCGGCTGGGGCTATCTTATGAGGAAGAAAACGGAAAAAAGCATACCTTTGTCCAAAAAAGGCTGGCTGGGTAAGGCTGCTTTTGCCGCTTTAAATCCTTCTATTTTAAAACATGCTCTGGATAAAAGAAAAGAGCGCAGGGAAGGCCTTATTTCCCATGTGGCAGAAGGTGCTATGGCAGCCGAAGTAGTGGGAAAATTTCCTCTAACCAAAGAAACTTTGCCGGATTTGGCTTCGGAAGCTTTGGAGCATGGGGCAATGGAGCGGCTGAAAGACAGGCCATATATTGGCGAGCGCCAAACCTACCAAAGGCTTAAAACCTTAATGAATGACGGTACCAAAGATTTAAACGCCATAAGGGATGTGTGGACGGACATTATGGCGTTGGCTTCCGGCAAGGGCACGAATTATATTTTAAGTTTATCGAAAGATTTGGGTTTGGGGCAAAATTTTGACGCGAGCGACAAAGGCCTTATACAATTTGCCAACGCTATGCATAAGCATGGCTATGGTTCCAAAGAGCAGATTGCCCATATGATGACCCAGCTTAACAATTACTACTATAAAAATGGCGAGTATGGTTTCGCGGAAATGGTGGGGACTCATGACGGACACCCGTCCATAATAGAAACATATGACGGCACTGAAAAAGGGGTTGACCCGAGCCTTGAAGGTGAAATAAAAGGCAGTCCGGCGTATTTGCTTTTAAATGAAGAAATAAAAGAAGAAATGCATAACGACTCCGTAAATTTTATGCAAGCGGAAGCAGCTAGCGGCAGGTCTATTACTATAGAGCAGGCGAAAGCAGAAATTGAAAAGAATGCCGATAGCTATTTGCAAAGAGCTTATAACAGACATTCCGCGGAGCTTGGCAATGCCAATATGGGCGCGTACCATGGCTTTGATGACGAGCATTTTAAACATGACTACGATAACGCTAAAACTTTCTATAACGCCCAGGAAGAGGCCCAAATAAACAAAAATAAACTGGAAAACCAACAAGCGGCCAGGGATGTACATTGGTCAGCCCGGGCAAATGTTCAAAAGGATGGTACTTATAAGCTTACTTATGGAGGGGTTGCGGATATTATAGATCGCGGTTCCGGTTATTACGCCCAATTTTCGCGCCAACAGCCCAAGGTGGTTAAGGCCATGCTTAAAGCCGTGGAGCGCGATGAAGCGGTGGAAGTCAATCCGCCGGAGTATGGCGGGGTAAGAATGAATATGGCGGTCAAGCAGGTAGCAGACAGGGCTTATAAAGAAATTATGGACAATGAAATGGAAGCGGGTTTGGAAATTACCGAAGCCAAAAAAGAAGAAATGCGGAAAATGGCTTTGGCGGTAGCCGAGGTAAAACACAGGCTTTATAAAACCTACGCGCTGGAAGGAAAGAATTATAAGAATGGCGACGAGTGGGAGCACTTTAAAGTTGAACTGGGCAATTTAGATTCCACGTTTGAGGATTATAAAGCCGCTATGCCCGGAGGTTTTTACGAAAAGGACGACGATATGGACTTGGCAAAAGCTTTTAATTTTTCAAAGAAAGAAACAAAGGCATCTGCTCCCACGCCTTAATATTCGCGTTATATGACACTTACGGAATTTAAAAAAAATATACATTTGGTGCCCTGGAGCCAGGAAGAAAAGCAAAAATTTATTTCTTTGCTGGAGTCCCAGGGTGCTTATGTGGCGGATTATTTTACCGAGCAGACTTTTTTGCTGGGTTCGGATTTGGTAAGCGACCAGCTAATTCAAGTGTTGGGTATTTTGGGCGGGCTTGATAGCGAAGTAAAAAACAATAATTTTTTCAAAACCCGCGACTTACTATCCGGCATGGAAGACAACGCGCTGTTCGATTTTGGGGAATTGTTTTTGCCTTTTGTGCTGGACGTGGTAAAAGCGGTTGGAAGCAACAAGGCCAATATAGACCGCGGTATTTTGACCGAGCTTTTAAAATTTGAGCTAAGGCATTTGGATAAAGTACCAACATCGGCAATAGATGATTTTTTAAGCGCTCCGTTTTTGTTGGCAGTTACCCGGGAGAAAGATTTTGAAAGCCTGCAAAATTATATTATTGGGCATGGCGGCATAAAAGATGCCTGGCTGAAGAATGCTTATTTCAGTTTGCAAAGTAACAAAACGCCGTTTGGCGGGAATTTAATGCAAATTGACGGTAAAAATTTACCGCCTACTTTGCAAAATTGGTTTATGCATTTCAATTCGGCGGTAGAACGGCCTATGTCCAAGCGTACCAGTTTTGACATTATCCAGTTTATAAAAGCTTCGCCGAATTCTTCTAGGCTAACTTCGGAAATGCAAACCTTGCTTATTGAGCTGTTAAAGTTTTATATGTGGATGAATGAGTTGGCCGCCAAGCAAAATGTTGGCACAAGGCAGCAGGTCGTATTTAAGGATAAGTTTTATTTACCGGATTTTAACGCCGCACCAAGGCCTGTTAGCGCAAAACCGACATTGCCAAAGCCTCCCATGCTAAAGCCGGCTTCCTTGCTAAATAAAAAAACCGAGACTGTATTTGCCAAGCCGGCAGAGGTTAAGAGCCCGCTATCACCAAATGACGAGCAAAAACCAAGAATGTCGCAAACAGAAGAGGATCCTTATAAAACCGGCTTAAAGCTTTCGGCTCACGGCTTTGCGGCTATGAATGTTGGCGATATAAAGTCGGGAATGGAAAAAAAGCTGCGGGAAGAAGAGGAAAGAGCAAAACTACAAGAACAAAAAATAAACCAAAAACTGGATGAATTGAAGAAAAAAATTGGCAATTAGCCTGTAGCCGCGCGGAAGTTTGTTTTTTACGCGCGGCATAATAGCGAATCATATACGGAGCTCCCTAAATATGACCTGTCATTAATTAGTTTAAGGATGAAAATGGCAAAATTGGAATTATTGATATGAATCCTCAGCAGGAACAAAAATTAAAGGAATTAATACGCACCTCGTTTGTTCTAAACGACATTGAGCGCCAGGAATGGCTCGCGCTTTTGGGTTTAATGAACGATAAACAGGTTTTTGAACTGGAAAAAATATTAAGCACTCACTTGCCGCCTGCCGGACCAAGCGCTTCTTCCGTTACGCTAGAGCGCAAAGAGACACCTTTAAAACCCGCTGCCGGGCATATTTTAAATATGCCAAAGCCTGTACAGCCGGTCTTTCAGACAAAACCGTCTTTACCGACTAATGCCGGTTCCGGCCATAAAATGCCCAGCGAGCCGGTAAATGCTTTTAAAGGAAAGTTACGCGCCATGCTGCAGGAAAAGGAGTTGCCTGCCGGGCAGGAGCCTTTGGAGCTTGAAGGGCCGGAGGTAATTCGTCCCAAACCGTCCGTTTTTTCTTCCAGCATAAAAAACAATGTGCCAAAACCTGAGCCGCCTGTTTCTACGCCTATGCCGGTGTTTAACCTGCCAATTCCAAAAAAACCACAGGTGCCGGTAGCAGTGCCTTCTCCGGTTAAGTTGGTTTCGGAACAGGTAAAACTTCCGTCTTTGGAACATAGCGACGCGAGAGTAAAAACCGAGCAGCTTGAACCAATGCCAAATAACTTTATGCAAAGCTTGGAAGAAATTGCTCAGCTTTCCGTTGGTTCCTGGTTGAAATATCAAAGCATGGTCCAGGCTAAATTAATACACTATGCGGCAACCGCGGGCATGCATGAAGTGCTGTTTCGCCTGGAAAAAAGCCCGGCATTTAAAACTTATATAGATACGGGACTTAAATTGTTAAGTTCGCCGGATAAAAGTTTTGACAAATTTGTTACGGAAGCGGGTTTGGGGCCCCGATTATATTCCAAAGCCCAGTTTGAAGCGTTTGCGGATATGTTAAGGCATATTCAAGCGGGTAAATAAATATAAAGGTAGGATTTACTCGCTTGCCATTGCTCATCAACTGGCAAAGCCAGATTGCCGGTAAGCAATGGTCGCGCCGCAAGCGGTTTGGCCAAACGCGTAAGTCCTAAAAGGATTAAATATAAATTTTAGGAGTTGTAGATTAATTTATTATAAAATCATGAATTACTAAAATCTGCAAATTACCAGGAAGTGTGGTATAATTAACTTAGATTTTAGCATCAGAAACCAATATTAATACCAATTATGCAATATCCAGTGCCGCAATTTACCGATGTGGAAGATAAAATAATAGGACCGCTCAGTTTAAAGCAATTTCTTATTATTTTTGCCGCCGGAGTTATTTTGTTTTTGGTTTTTACTGTTAGCCAAAGCGTCGCAGCTACTTTGTTTGCCTTTCTTATATTTGGCATTCCGGCAATTGGTGTGGCATTTGCCAAAGTAAACGGCCGACCGCTTTATAACACGATTGGTTTGTTTTTAAGTTTTTTGGCAAGTCCCAAGATTTTGGTTTTTCATAAGGAATCTACCAGTTTTAGCAATAACACCCGTTTAAAAAATATGGAAATTCTTGTTCCGGAGTTAGAGGAACCTAAAAACAGGGAAACAACGGAAATGCGTCTAAAGGAAGTGTCCCAGCTTTTGGCTAAACAAGCCAAGACAGAAGTGGAGTTGAGTAAGAAAGTAGTAGAATCCGAATAACCCGAATACCTGCCTGCCGGTAGGCAGGCTGCAATCCCTACCTACGGTAGGCAGGCGAATGACTTAAATAGGGTGCAGGCGGAATTTAGGGCATACGGATTGTCCCCATTCGGGGTATTAGGATTATATTTGTGTTTATGGAAAAAGACATGCGAAAAAAAAATACGGCTCCCGGAAAAACAACGCAAAGCTTTTTGCGTATTTCCGAAATAAAAAACGATACCGTAGTTTTGGACGATGGGACATTGCGGGCGGTATTAGCCGTATCTTCCACCAACTTTGACCTAAAAAGCGAAGAAGAGCAAAATTCCATAATTTTTGGTTTCCAGCGGTTTTTGAATTCACTTACTTTTTCGGTGCAAATTCTTATGCAGAGCCGTAAAATGGAAATTGGCAATTACCTGGAGAAGTTAAAACGGCTGGCGGACAAGCAAACTAACGAACTGCTTAGGGTGCAGACGACAGAGTATACGGAGTTTATAAAGCGGCTAATAGAAAACGCCAGCATTATGAATAAAAATTTTTACATCATTGTCCCCTTGGGGCAAAGCATACTCCCCAGCCCGGCCGGTTTTATTTCCAAGTTGTTTGGGGGAAAAAGCAGGGAAGTGGCGCAGCGCATAGAAAATTTTGAAAAAGCCAAGCAGGATTTGGATATTCGAGTCAACCAAATATCTTCTAACCTTTCCGGTCTGGGAGTGCACGCGGTTAGATTAAGGACAGAGGATATTATTCAGTTATATTATAATTCGTACAATTTTGAAGCCGGGCCGGTAATAGACCCAAAAATGCTGGGAGACATTAAAATGGTGGACACTCAGAGTTAATTAAAATAAATTGACCATAACTAAGTAAAATTAAATAAAATTATGGAACCCAGGGATTTGCAGAGCCGAACTAAAATGTTTGCGATCCGAATTGTAAAATTGGTTAGATTTCTGCAGAAAGATCCTATAGGAAAAATTATTGCTAATAGACAGCTTTTATGATCGGGTACTTCGGTCGCGGCCAATTATAGAGCGGTTTGCCGGGCCAGGTCTGCAAACGATTTTATTGCGAAATTAGGTTTAGTGGTAGAAGAAGCTGACGAAACACAGTTTTGGCTGGAATTACTGGTAGAGACGGGTATTATAAAAATGCATTTAGCTAAGGATATTTTAAAAGAATCAAATGAAATAGTGGCAATTATGACAGCTTCAAAAAACTCCGCCATAAAAAATAGAAAGGTAAAGTAATTTTTGGTCAATCATATTTATTTTTAATTAATTTTATTTAATACCATTGTGTCACTTTTTGGAATAAAATCTCAAACCGAGCTTGAAGAAAAAAAGAAACGACTCCAGCAAATGGAGCAGGAAATGGACGCGGGAAAACAGCTGGGCGACGTGGAAAAGACATATCGCGAGGGTTTAACCACCTTGCGTGATTTGCTTGCCCCGGCATCGCTGAAATTCAGCAATTCTTACTTTGAGTTAAACGGTAAATTTGGACGTAGTTTTTTTGTCTTGGCTTACCCACGTTTTTTGTCTTCTAACTGGCTGTCTTTTATTATTCAGGCCGAAGGGGCTTTAGATGTTTCCATATTTATATACCCCATAGACTCTGAAACCATATTAAAAAAGCTAAAAAGCAAAGTGGGTGAAATTGGTTCGCAAATGTCCATAAATCAGGAAAAGGGTATGGTTCGCGATCCCATGCTGGAAACCGCGTACCAGGACGTAGAATCGCTTCGGGATGCGCTTATGCAGGGCACGGAAAAATATTTTCGCGTGGCTTTGTATTTTACAATGTACGCTAACGATTTAAAGGAATTGGATACCAACTCCAGTACCCTGGAAAGTGCCTTGGGCGCGAAATTAATTGTAACCAAGCGGGCACTGCTCCAGACTCAAGGTGGGTTTAATTCCACCTTGCCTTTGGGGCTCGATGAACTGGATGTCGCCAGTAACATGAATACCAGCCCCCTTTCAACCACTTTTCCTTTTGTTTCTTCCGATTTAACTTCCAACGACGGGATTTTATATGGAATTAACCGTCACAACAACAGTCTTATACTTTTTGACCGATTTTCCATGGAAAATGCAAATTCCGTGGTGTTTGCCAAGTCCGGCGCCGGCAAATCTTATGCCGTAAAATTGGAAATTTTGCGTAGCCTTATGGTAGGTACGGAAGTTATTGTGGTAGACCCGGAAAACGAGTATAAGCATTTGGCCGAAGCCGTGGGCGGAACCTATTTGAACGTAAGCCTCAATTCCGATTCCCGCATAAATCCGTTCGATTTGCCTCCGACCATTGAAGGAGAAGAAAATACCGATATTTTAAGGAGCGCCGTGGTAAATTTGCTTGGGTTGTTCAATTTAATGCTGGGCAAGCTTAGTCCCACGGAAGAAGCCATGATGGATAAAGCCATTTGGCAAACTTACGCGAAAAAGGACATTACGGAAAATTCCGATTTTAAAACCGCGGAATACCCAACTATGAATGATTTGGTGGAGATTTTACAGTCAACTGTGGGCGCGGAAAGCTTGGTGCAGCGGCTGACAAAATTTACCGAAGGCACTTTTGCCGGACTGTTTAACCAGCCAACAAATGTAGTGGTCAATAACAGCCTGGTTATTTTTTCCATACGCGATTTGGAGGAATCGCTTAGGCCAATAGCAATGTTTATAATATTGGGTTACGTGTGGAATATGGTGCGGGCAGAGCTTAAAAAACGTATTTTGGTGGTAGATGAAGCTTGGATACTTATGCAGCATGAAGACAGCGCGCGCTTTTTGTTTGGCATTGCCAAGCGCTGCCGCAAATACTATTTGGGCCTCACCACCATAACCCAGGACGTGGCCGATTTTATGGCTAGCCCTTACGGTAAGCCCATTGTTACCAATTCTTCCATCCAGCTTTTGTTAAAGCAGTCGCCGGCGGCTATAAACGTTATTGCTGAAACTTTTTTCCTGACCGAAGGCGAAAAATATTTATTGCTCGAAAGCGAAGTGGGGGAAGGCATATTTTTTGCTGGACTTAAGCACGCGGCAATAAAAATTTATGCTTCTTACGTGGAAGACCAAATTATTACCACAGACCCGAAACAGCTGTTGGAAATACAGGAGAGCCAGGAGCAGGTAAATTAACTACCCCGACAGCTATAAAATTAATTTATAGGACTTACGCGTTTGGCCAAGTACAAGGCGTTTTTCGCTGGTTTTATGAGGCGTAGTTTAACTACGGCGAATAAAACAGCAAGAAAAACAACGAAGTAATTGGCCAAACCGCTTGCGGCGCTGCCATTGTTCCTGCAATCTGGCTTTGCCAGTTGCAAACAATGGCAAGCGCGTAAGTCATAATTTTGATAATCGGGCGCTAACGCGAGTCCCTACGCAGAACATTGCCTATGTAGGGACAAAGCTTGGCCGCCCATTTTTTAAAGCATGGCTCAAAATGACCAATTAAACGACAGTGCCCAGAAAGACCAAGGCAGTGCTTTGTTACGTCCCAAACTTCAGGCGGTTTATTTGGGTATGGTTTTTTCTAACCGTGAAGGCGGCCCGGAGAATTCGGTTTTGCGAAAGATTTTTATTGGTGGAAAATTATCCGAATCGAAAAGGCCATTATACGTTAAAGCCGGTCAGGTGGTGGAAGTGCAGGGCGCGGGCCTTGAAAATTATGATTTGGTCGGGATAAAAAGACCTGGTCAAAAAATTATTCGGATTAGCAATGGTCTAACTTTTGGCCAAGGCTATATAAAATTTTACTTTCCAAATTTTGAAGGCGTCCCAGGTAAATTTTATGTTGCACTGTCCAGTACAGTAGAAGAAATTAGGCCGGTAGTGCTTGGCCGACCATTGCTTTATAATCTGGAGCCTGAGGAGAAAAATAACGACGGATCGGAGCAGTCGGCCGCAGAGCAGGAAGCAGAACGACAAAGAGAGGCAAGGGGTTTAGAAAAAACTTCAGGCGTGGGGCCGGCTATGCTTATGAAAGCGGCGGAAGAAGTTATGGGAGGTATTGCATCGGCCACGGGCGTTACTAAGGTAGGCCAAATATTGTCGGGCCAAGACAAAGTTTTGTCAGAAAAGAAAACCACGGTCTCTACCAGCCAAACGCAGGCAAAGGGTCAGGTAAAACAAAGGAGTTTTTCAGACAGTATGGTGGCGCAGTCATCTGTAGAGGCTAACTATTCTTTGCAGTCGGCAGAAAATTTAGACGAAAGCATTACCATAAGCCAGGAGGCAGAAATTGACGCGGAGCTGGAAACTTTAAAACTTCCTCCGGATCAGATAAAATTTTCTGAAACTAAGGAAAAAACTGCCGCTGCTGTAGAAGGGCAGTCAGATATTTCAAACCAAAGCCAAATAAATGAACAGGTACAAGGCCGTGCCGGCGTCCAAGACAGCGTCCAAGACAATATCAAAGACCAGAGCCAGGCGCAAGTAGGTTTGAATGTTAAGGTAGGTAATACAGTTGAAAATGGAGCAGGGCAGCCCCAAACAGCTTTTGTAAATAAAGTTTCGGCGACTCCCCAAGTTTTAAACGACACCGATTCACGTTCGGTAGATGGCAATGCCCCGTCTGCGCCTATTTCGAATAAGGCGAACACTTCGGAAAAATTTGGTGAGCAAGTAAAGGAAAATGTTAAAATTGACAGTGGCGGCGGTAATAATACCGCTTCTACCGGTACCTCATTAAAGGTTAACGCAGAGGCGAAAATAAAAGAAGGCGCTAATAATGGGGCATTGGAGCCTCGGGAGATTGGGGAAAAAAAGGCTTCCGCGCAACTTTCCCAAGAAACAGCTACTGCCAAGTCACCTTCTGTTTTAGAAGAAACGCAGGAGAAAAATAAGTTAGAATTTTCAGATAATCAACCTCAAAGACCTAAAGAGACTGAGGTTAATAAAGCAGAGGTGGACACTAAAAAACGGTCGGAAAAAATTTCCGCAACACAAGGTGGGGATAAAAACAAACAGAAAATAGAAGCAGCAGGTAAGAAAGATGACCGTTTTGAGCCCGGACTTAAGACGTTAAAGAAAAACGATAAGTCTGTCAAGCAGCGCCTTGCTTCTTTTAGTGGACAAAAACGGAGTAAGACAGGTAAGTTGGGACAGTTGTCTTCTAAAAATTTACCAGGCAGCGCGCCAAAAAAAAGCGCATTAGCGGCCGGCAAACAGTTATTGCCCGAAAATACCTTGCCTAAGGAAAATGAATTAGAGGACAAAGATTTAGAAGGAACAGATCAGCCGTCAGCGGAAAATCCTGATGAAAATTTTCCGCCTGAAGTGCCTGGTAAAACGGATAATAATAATATAGAAGGGAATCCACAACTTTCTGGTGAATCGGGTTCAAATAATAAAAAAAAGCCAGTTACACCCGCGCAATCGGGTAAAAATAATATAGGCCGGTTTGGGGGGCGAATTACCGCGATTGGAAAAAAACAAATTTCGCTTGGCAAGGTTAGTAAAAGGCTGTGGTGGGTAGGATTTTCCGAAGCTTGGGCCAGCTTTTGGACAGTTATAGGCATGATCCCCGGAATTTTTATTATGTTTGCCTATTGGCTGGGTTTAAACCGCCGAGAGCCTAAGTTGTTTCCCATGACTATGGCCATGAAAGCGGGTACAATATTTACCGC
>CAZPRQ010000002.1:12880-21887 GCA_964589415.1 uncultured Candidatus Saccharibacteria bacterium | reverse complement strand
AAATACCCGGAAGTAGACGCGTGCGTGCTAAGGGTTATTGTCCAAAAGGAATCGGGGGGGCAGGAAAAAATAATAGGTTGCGACTGCGCCGCAAACGGCCGGCCGAATTTGTGCCCTCAAGGCTCACGCGGAACCTACTCTCCAAATTATCAGTTCAATTGGGACTCTTGCTCTTATGGTATTGGCTTGGTGCAATGGACTATTTATCCGAGGAATTCTTCACAAAATTGGAATAAATGGATTAATCCGCAAACGCCTTCCAGAAATTTGTTTGGCGACCAGTTTTATGGAGTGGAAGATTTTTTAGACGGCCAAAAAAGTTTGGATTTGGCAGCTCGGTATATGGGTAATTTGTTTAAAGAATCAAATGGTGATGTTCGCCTCATGTTTAGAAAATATATGGGCAACGGTGCGCCGGAGTTATGGGTAAATGAAAGAATGGCCCTTTATAATATGTGCAAAAGCCAGGGAGGCTTTTAGGCTGAAAAAAGAACAATAATTATTATCGCGTAATACTTACAATTATTTATGCCAAAAAGATACAAATTTTTATTAATTGCTTTTGCTGGAGTATTGGGCACGGTTATATTCGCCTTGGTAATTTCCGGTATTTTTAAAAGCTCAGATGAAGGAAAAAACCCTGATTCTGAGGAAAATATACCGGAATATGTGCTTAGTCAGGACGAGGAAGAGAAAGTGCGTGAATTTGTAAAAAACTTTGTTTTTTTATACAATACTTATAGTTATGCTGATTACTCCAATTTAACGGCAACCGGGGATTATCAAACCCCGTTTATGTACAGCCAAACGGAGAGTTTAATAGCCGAGCTTGAAAAAAACGTTCCCATAGGGTTTTACCAGACAGTCAGCGTAAATGAATCCAGCTTTAATTACAGTTACCCTTCGGCAGATACCTTGCGAATAAGCGTACAAATGGAAATTTCTGAGCAGTATACAGTAGGCGCGGAAAGCCTGCGTTATAATTCATCCGAGGACAAAACTTACGTCGCAACCGCGAATCTTATTCTTAAGCGAAATGTAAATAGGTGGTTGGTAGATGTAATTAGCCTTAATAAGAAGTAATTTGAAACAAACAAAATATGAATAAAAGAGCAATTGCGATACTGGGGGCAATTTTTTTGCTTATTGTAGGCACGCTAGCCTTTATAGTTTATTCTCGGTATTCAAAAAACGATTCTCAAAACCCTCCTATTGCCAATGAGACTGATAATTCCACGACGGACGTGGTAGATAATAATTCAAATAACGTCAATGTCGTTGACAATGAAGTTGATAACAATAACGCGACTACAACCAGCCCAAATCCCATAAAATTGACCGAGGAGCAGGTTATATCGCCAATTTTATTTTTTGACGGCCAGGGTGTTGTTTTTTTGACTCCTGACGGACAGTTTTATAAAGCAAATTTTGCGGAAGAAAATGGTAAAATTGTTTTTTCGAAAAAAGATTTGGTGGAGATTGAACCAAGAAAGGGGATAGTTAAGATTCTTTGGCCAAAAGAAGGGAAGGATTTTATTGTTGAGTTTCAAAATAACGGTAAAAAAACCTGGAGCTTATTCAGTTATGACGTAGGCGCTTATATGGACTTGCCGGAAAAAATAACCTGGCTGGATTGGATGCCCGACGGGAAACAAATAATGTACTTATGGTTAGATAACGGTAAAACTACTTTGAATATTTCCGATGCCGATACAAAAAATTGGCAGGAAATTGCCCAAATGTGGGAAAATGACAACGCCATAGCTGTCTCGCCGGATGCCAAGAACATTTTATTCTATAGGACGCAAAATAATGAAATGAATAATAAGCTTACCATGGTTAGCAGTGACGGAAAGCTTTGGCAGGATATGGTGAGGGAAGGCTATGTTTATGGAGTGCTTTGGAGTCCGGACGGCAAGAAGTTCCTGTTTGGGAAGAAAGAGCGGTCAACACTTAAGTACCAGCTTTGGGTATACGATATATTTACCGGCGAAGTCAGGAATTTGGGTTTTTTTACCACCCCGGACAAAGCCGTGTGGGACCCCAGTGGACAATATATTTACGTGGCGGTGCCAAATACTGGTACAGCCGGGTCGTCCCAGCTTACCAAGGACACTTTTTATAAAATGGATTTACAGACATTTGAAAAGAAAGAATATCCTATGGGCAGTTTAGAAGTTGATGGTAGGGATTTGCTGGTCTCAAGTAGCAATAAATACCTGTTCTTCAAAAACGCGCATGATGGAGCGTTGTATTATTTTTCACTTTAGTTTGTTTTCTTAGTATTATACAAGGGGAATCTTTGCATCTTGCAAGGATTCCCCTTGTAACTTATATTTTATGTCGAAATCTACCACAATTTTTGTGTGTTCTAATTGCGCATTCCGGCAGCAGCGTTGGCAGGGCAAATGTCCCAATTGTGAGCAGTGGAATACGCTAATAGAACAGCGTACGGTTTCGGGGGTAAAAGGCGGGTCAGGGTCTGTGGCAGCTAAGCCCGTAGATTTGGGCCAGGTTAAGGAAGCAGAGAGCGCGCGTTTTTTTTCGGGTATTGGTGAATTTGACGATGTAACCGGTGGAGGCATAGTGCCTGGCAGTTTGGTGCTGCTTGGCGGGGATCCGGGTATTGGCAAATCTACCCTTGCTTTGCAAATTTCCATTAAACTGGGCGATTCGGTTTTGTACGTATCGGGCGAAGAGTCGGTGTATCAAATAAAATACCGAGCCAACCGGCTCGACAGCAAGCATAAACTGCAAGTCCTTTCCGAAACCGATTTGGACGCGGTGCTGGCCGCGGTGGAAGCAACGCATCCCAAATTGGTGGTTATAGATTCGGTGCAAACCATGTATTCCGAAAATGCCACAGGGGTGGCTGGCGGGGTGGCTCAGGTTACCAATGCTGTCCAGCGCGTTATGCGTCTGGCTAAGCAAATGCACATTTCATTTATTATTATAGGCCATGTTACCAAAGAAGGTTTTTTGGCCGGTCCCAAGACGCTGGAGCACATGGTAGACACTGTGCTGTATTTGGAAGGCGAGCGGTTCGCGTCGTTTAGGATTTTGCGCTGTGTAAAAAACCGCTTTGGCACCACCAACGAAGTTGGCGTGTTTGAAATGGGCGGCGAAGGCATGGTTGAGGTAAAAAACCCGTCCCAATTGTTTTTGTCCGACGAACAGCTTTCCGCGTCCGGCAATTGCGTTACCGCGATTTTGGAAGGCAGTCGGGCATTACTTTTGGAAATTCAGGCTTTAACTTCGGTTACCAATTTTGGCTATCCCAAGCGCACCACGGCAGGTTTTGACAATAACCGCCTGCAGTTAATTACGGCTATTTTGGCTAAGCGTGCCGGAATAAATGTTTCCAACCAGGATATTTACATAAATGTGGCAGGCGGGGTAAAAATAACCGAGCCGGCGGCGGATTTGGCCGTGGCTTTGGCTATTGTTTCGAGTTTAAAGGATATTACCTTGGACGCGACAGTTGTAATAGGCGAACTGGGGCTTTCCGGAGAAGTGAGGTTTGCGCCAAACTTGGAAAAAAGGGTAAGGGAAGTGGAAAAATTGGGCTTTAAACGCATTATTTGTCCTCGTTTTAGGACTGCCATTAAAACAAGTAAATTAGAGGTGTTGCAGGTTAGGACATTGGGAGAAGCAATCAAACTGGCCCTTGGCGGTCAGTAGGCAAAAAAAGCTGCAGGCCATGCCAGCATAAAGCTGGCTTGGTCTGCAGTGGGTACTAATGGATCATACCCGGGTTCTTGCGGTGTCTAGCAAGGAAGGCGTCCGATTCCGCTTGCGTGCGACATGACATGCAAAGATTGCCTGTCTGTATTGTATTTGAGATTGGTTTGCCGCACCGGCCGTTGCTTTCAGAGATGTTTTGACAGGTTCGTCCTGTTGTGGTCTCTTGAAACATGGGGGTCATTTTCGTAGAATTGGCACCCCCGTAATCCATTTTTCTTCGGCCTGCATTTAGCTTTTCGTTTACGCCTACTTGAGGCATGGTAAAATTTTCTCCTTAACTTAAATAGAATATCCAGGTTTAGCAACCTGGGGTGGCGAGAGGAAAACAATCCTCCCACCGTATCCTCCATAGATGTATATCTTTTTATACCTTGTAAAGTAAAATAAGTCAAATAAAAAAACACCCGGACGTTCACAGTAAACGTCCGGGGTCTTGTTCCCAAGGCCCCAACTAACCCCAGGTTCAAGAAAATTCCGGCTTGGCCAGCAAAAGTTACTGTGTCTGATTATGTTGGATATCAGAACTTTTGCTGGACAAGCTTTTGAAAATGGTTACGTTAGCGTTACGCGGTTGCGAGATCCCCTACGTTAAGGGGGATCCCGTTGCCCTTGTCGGCCAGGTTCTGGCACGCAATGCAGTGGGAGGCCCAAGGCACGGCGTTGAGTCGTTTCATGTTGATCTCCTCTTCGCAGTGAAGGCAAACGCCGTAGCTGCCTTCGTCTATCCGGCTCAGGGCGTCCCGTACCTGCCGTAGCAGCCCGGTTTCCCGGTCCAAATTCCGGATGGCTAACTCACGTTCGGCCGCGCATCGAACAGCGTCCAGCGCGTCCGCAGTAATTTCAACCGTGATTGCATCACGGTTTCGGAGCGCCAGATTCAGCTCGGCGCATTTCGTCTCCAGGGCCTGCTTAAATTTGTTTTTTTCAGTTTTGGTCATGGGTTTTCTCCTTTCATGACCTTTTTCGGTTGACGGTTAAAGAGAGACGTGGTCGCATGGTTGTAACCATTTCCCCCTTATGGATATACATATTTAATAACAAATTTTAGTTTTTGTCAAGTTTTTGTGAAGCTTCTATAATTTTCCTTGTAAATTAACCTTTATTTGCCGGCCATAATTCTATTTTTCAACTATACCACTTAGAGACGATCGTCTCTAAGTGGTATAGTTTGTTTTAAAGGGTTTAGTCGGGAAGGGCAGTGGAAAATAGTCAAAAATAGCCAAGTAAAACAACCAAGGGGAATCCTTGTAAATAAGGATTCCCCTTGGCGCGAAAGACGGATTATTTTTTTATTCAAAATGAATTATCTTGTCTTCCATGGCTTTGCTTAAGAGGGGGTAGTTTTTCAGCTGAGGATTGTTTTCCAATAACTGCTTGGCCGCTTGTCTGGCGGGTTCTATAAGCGCCAAATAGGTGCCTGAAAAGTATTTAAAATTCCAACCTGACTGTTGGCTGCCGTATAATTCTCCAAAACCTCTAAGTTTTAGATCCAGTTCTGCCAAAGCAAAGCCATCTTGGGTTTTGGTAAAAGCATTCAGCCGTTCCTGCTGTTCGTCTCGCGAATTTGATTTTTCCGGTAAAGTATTTGACGTTTCGTTTTTTTGACTGGGAAACAGCATGCAATAGCTTTGAAATTGGCTCCTGCCGACCCTTCCCCGGAATTGGTGTAATTGGGCCAGGCCAAACCTTTCCGCTCCTTCAATAAGCATAATGGTGGCATTGGGCACATCTACGCCGACTTCCACAACTGAGGTAGAAACCAAAATGTGATATTTTTTATCTAAAAATTCTTTCATGACACTTTCTTTTTCCGCGCCTTTGAGCTTGCCGTGCATTAGACCTATGGACAATTGGGGAAAGATTTTTTTAAGCGCTTCCGCCTCAATTTTGGCTGCCTTTATACCAAGTATATCCGACTCCTCTATAAGTGGCGTTATAACAAATGCTTGTCTGCCGGCTTCTATTTCCCGATTAATAAAATTATAAGCCACTTGCCGCTCTTCTTCTTTTACCAGTTTGGTAATAATGGGTTTTCTGCCCGGAGGTTTGGATTTAATTTGTGAAATTTCCAGTTCACCGTACATGGCCAGTTGCAGAGTTCTCGGAATGGGCGTGGCTGAGAGTGAAAGTAAATGGGGGACTTTGTCCGGCAATTGCGTGAGCTGCGCCCGCTGCTTAACTCCAAACCTATGCTGCTCGTCTATTATAACCAGTGCCAGGTTGGGGAAGTTTATTTTTTCTGCCAGGAGTGCGTGGGTACCAATATACAGGCCTGACATGCCTTTGGAAATAAGTTTTTGGATTTTGGATTTTTTCTCATCGGAACCGTTTATTTTGGAATAATGGTTTGTAAGTAAAACATTTTTGAAGTTTACAGTGTTTGCGCGGCCGCGCAAACACTGTAAAGTAAATTTTTCTACGGTCTCCGCGTGTTGCCGGGCAAGAATTTCCGTGGGAGCCAAAAACGCAACCTGGCAACCAGCCTGGGCAGCCTCCAGGGCTGCTATGAGCGCTACAAGGGTTTTGCCGCTGCCCACATCGCCTTCGACCAGCCGGTTCATGGGCACGGGTTTTTCCATATCCTGCAAAATTTCCCAAGCCGCCTGTTTTTGTCCGGCGGTTAACTGAAATGGCAGGCTGTCCACAAAAGTTTTTACCAGTTTTTGATTAAAGGCAATGGCGTGGGCGCTTTTTGCCAAAAGCTCCAATTTGGTTTTTTGGGCTGCCAGTTGGCTTATAAATATTTCTTCAAACGCCAGGCGCTTCTTGGCCAGCTCAGACTGTTCGAGAGTTTCCGGAAAATGAGCATAGTGCATGGTTTGGGTAAGCCCAGGTAGACTTAAATTTGCTAGGATTGTTTCCGGCAAAATGTCCTGGCATAATTTCGCGGCGGGCAGTGCTCTGGCAATTAGGTTTCGTAAGGTTTTGGGGTATAAATTTTCGGTAAGATGGTACACGGGTACAAGCCTGGCGGTGTGTACTGGAAAGTCTGTTTCATTTTCGTAAATGGGATTGGTGAGTTGGAGAGTGTTTTTATAATAATTCGGAGTACCGGCTAAATACAAAATGTCGCCCGGCTTTATGGTTTTTGCCAAATATGACTGGTTAAACCAGACTACTTTTAAACTGCCTGTGGAGTCGGAAACCACGGCTTCGGCTAGGGATAATCTTCCGCGGAAGGAAAAGCGGCTGGAAATATTTTTTACCGCAACTTTTAGACTTACGGCCTGGCCCGGGTGAAGCGTGCCAATAGTGGCAATTTTGGAAAAGTCCAAATACCGGTAGGGAAAATGCATGAGCAAATCGTTTACCGTTTTTAGCCCAAGTTTTTTTAAAGCCGCATGCTGCGGCTTGGTAAGTTTTTGCAGGTTTTGGATAAGAGAATTAAGCGTGAGCATCTTAGGAAGTTTAGATAATCCTTCTGTGGCTGCGCCACGAATCCTAGTAAACAAGCTTAGCCCGCCTTCGCGCAAGGCTGCGGCGCGCGGACCTCGCTGTTTATGTGTATTTTTAGTTCGGTTTAGTATTTTTATTTATTTTGGGGCGAAGCCAGACGAAGCCTTGGCGAAGTCTGGTGACCTCGGCAGGGATCGAGCCCCGGTACCAGTCGTTTCGACGTTCGTCGGTTCCGGTACGGGGTAAGCCCGGAAAACGCCTCGCCTGCCTTGTTTTGACAGTAAATAATTTTATGGTGCTTCCAGCAGGAGTCGAACCTGCATCCCAGCCTTCGGAGGGCTATACTCTATCCATTGAGCTATGGAAGCTGAGATAAATTATAAATAGTTACTTGCAAGGCAAAGCGGTGGTTCTAATTCCTGAGTTACGTACGAGGCCAAAGGAGAAATGCTTAAAATTTAAGCTTATGCATAATTTTTTGGGTAATGGTTTCGGTCGTTTCCGTATGTTCGGGTAGATGATTTAAAAGGAATTCCCTTACTTCTTCCGCGTCTTGCTCGCCGAGTTCAATTATTACCATACGGTTTACCAAAGTGGTGGTTTCCAAATTCAATGTTTTATGATGCGGGGTGTTAACAATCCAAAAATGTTTAATATGTTTGAAAGGGTAAATCAGGTTGTCCATATGTACGGCTTTGCCGGTTATTTCCACTTCCATAAGCTCCGGCTTTTGGCGGGAAAAAAATATTATCATTATGGCTAAAATGGCCGTAGTCACGCCGGCAAAGTAGTCCGACTGTATAATAAAGAAGCCAGTAACTAAAATGGCTATGGCCAGCAATGTTACGTACCAGCCAATATTTTTTTCATAGTGACGGAATTCTAGCGCTTGCCAGGAAATTTTTGTTTGTTCGGTCATGAAGAGGTTTGTTTAGTTTTTTAAATAATTGTTTTTGAAATTTTAGTGGGCGTTTCGGAGGTATTAGGAATTTCTAGGTTTGGTTATGGATAGTATTTAGAAATTCTTTTAAAGCGGCGAAGGGTTTAATTTTTACGTAAGTTGCCTCATAATCCTCTTCGTTAAGTTGGGCGCGGGTAACGGTATATCCATGGGGGATATAGAGACGATCCCAGCCGTAACCATTCTCGCCTGCCGGAAACTGGGCAATTTCCCCGCCAAGTGATCCTTTAAATAATTTTAGCGCTTTACCATCGTAATATCCAAATACACATTTTGCGGTCGCTTTGCGGGTTTTACCGTCTACCATTGAGCAGATTGTTTCTAATGGGACAGTGTCTAGAAAGAATTTTATGAATGGGCCGGGCAGTCCATTGAATGCCTCAAATTCAAGGGATGCATCCTCAACAATGACCGGTGATTTTATTTTTTCGTATGCCTGGCGAACTTTATGCTCCACTATTTCACTTAGATTTAAAGATTGAATTTCATGGAGATCGAGTTTTATATGCTTAACGGGAAAGCCAAGGTATTTAGCGAGGTAGTCCGCCTTTTTCTGGTTACCGGTTATGAATGTAATATCTTTGTTTTCCATAAGTTCAAAGCTCTTTCGGTACTTAACCTATTTTTACGTAAAGCGAATGTATGATGTGGTAGATGTTATAAGGCTTAGTGTGGGTAATTTGTGTCAGCGGTTTTACGAATGATTTTGAGCTGCTTGTATATCCACCTTCTGATGCTCGCCTTGCAGCATGGATTTATATGCAATTAAATCGTCTCTGGAAATAACCGGTACAGTAATGCCAAATACTTCCCTCTGTTCGACATTGGAAAAATTTGTTGGGCTTAGTTTCCATTCTCCGGTTCTCGCGTCGCAAATTTTTAAAGTATCTCCTCCGCTTATATCTA
>CAZPRQ010000002.1:0-12780 GCA_964589415.1 uncultured Candidatus Saccharibacteria bacterium | reverse complement strand
TTCTTGTCCCTCATAATTTAAAGTAGCGAGCAGTAAGTCCCATCTTTCATCTTTGTACTGAGCCGGGCCAAAAACAATGTAAGGTCTAATGTCATCCAGAATAAGGCCAAAATCTTTATTGTGGATATCTATATCAATGTCGTTTAAGGGTCTTGGTGATCCGTAGCTTTTTCCCGCTAACCCACCTGTAATGACAAAAGGAATACTATGTTTGTTAAAAATACCAACTATCCATTGAAATGTTTTCTCAGGATTTTTCATATAAGTTCAAATCATATCCCTGCAGGGTAAAATGCTTTTTTATAAATGCGGGAATGTATGGCTTCGCCAAGCCGAAGCTTTATATTTTTATAGTCCGCCTTCGTCAAACATTGGCGTGACAGCCTTCGCTAAAGCTTGCAGGTGTATGGCTTCGCCAAGCCGAAGCTTTAGCGAAGGCTGGCGGAGAGGGAGGGATTCGGACCCTCGAACCTCTTGCGAGGTTACCGGTTTTCAAGACCAGCGCACTAGACCACTATGCGACCTCTCCAAGTTGTTTTCCCAAATGTACGCAATCTAAAACATCGGTTATGGTGAAATTGCTTACGGAATTGCTAACATTATAACATTTTAGCCATAAAAACAAAAACGACCCAAGCTCTAGAATTGGGTCGTTTATCTTGCCTAGTTTGGGAATAATCCCATATGAGGCGTTTGTTTCTTAACTGCCCTCTGCCCTTTATAGGGCAAAATGCGCCAGGATGTCTAATATCCTGAAGGGAACCCTTAATAAAAGGGTTCGGCTTCAATATACTAATTAAGGGGCAAATTGGGGAGCGGGGTCTTCCGGAATAAACAGTGCGCGGGCGGTGTTCTGTTCCGAGTTTTCTTGAACTTCAGTTTCAATATGTTTTATGCTGGCAGGGGTTGTACTGGTATTTATTTCTTTATTTTGAATTTCTTCGGGCGTAGAGGTGCCCTTTACTTCCGGTTTTACGCTTTCCGGTTCGGGCAAGGATAATATATTTATTTCTGTGGCAATTAACTTTTCGTTGTTTTTTTGGCCGCGGATAGTAATTTTAAGGCCAGTGCTTAGTGTGGTGGTAGACAGAATTTTGCCGGCCGCGTCTTTAAATACTGTTTCTTCGGTTATAACAAAGGTGTTTTTTTCTACGGTTAGTTTCTCTTTATAATACGCGCTTACGATTCCGGAAATTAGTATGCTGTCGGGGTCGGAGCTGAGCGCTATGAGCGTTTGTTCCTTGCTGGCCGTAACCACTTCCACTATAGTTTTAATTTGCGCTACCTTGCTTTCATCCTCTTTGGCCGATTCCAGGGCATTGCTTGCAGCAGTTTTAGTTGAATCTTTTTCCGGAATTTGGTTTATGAATTCTTGCTGCTCTTTGTTTAAAGCTTCAAAGTTGGTTATAACAGGGTGGTTTTTTTCCTGCAAGCCGTTGTTTTTAGCCGCTACTTCAACTTGTTCTATGGTAGAACGGCTTTGGTTGCTAAGCTCAGTTAAGGCGGCAATTTGCCGCTCGGGATTTTTTTCAGCGCTGCTTAATATTTTTTCGGCTTCCGCCAGGCGTTTTTTTGTAATCGCCATTTGTAAATTGGCTTTTTCCAGTTCGTTGGTTTCAAATTTTACTCGGAGCTGTTCCGCGCCTTTTTTTAAAGAAAATAATTTTTGCCCTGGAACGCTAATTGCCGCTCCATAAACAGTAGTGCTGCCCATTGTAACAATTAGCAGCAGTCCGAAAGCAAATGCCGCGTGACGATGGGAAAATATTAATCCCAGCCAGCTGTTGGCTTTGGCCTGCATGCCAATGTATGCCCTGCGCATTGCGGGCTCCGGAGGAGTTTGCAATGGCAAAGATTTAAGCATGCTAACAATTTCTAACAATTCTCCAGTGTCACTTTCAAAATCGCTTAAAACGCGGGAAGATGGACTTCCTTTTGTAACTTTTCCAATTAGTTCGTTTAACTTGTCTTCCGGGTTCATAGCTGTATGTTTGGGGGAGAGTTTTTAATAAGTTGTTTAAGTTTGGTTATTGCTCTGTGCTGAATGACTCGAATAGCGCCTTCGGTCTTGTTTGTAAGCGCGGCTATTTCGGGGTTGTCCAAATCTTCCAGAAATTTTAATTTAATTATTACCTGCTGGTCTGGCTCGAGTTCTTTTATGAGTTTTAACAAGACTTTTTGTTCGTCCTGTAGTTCCAATACATTTACAATATTGCTTTCATATTCAAGGGTGTTTTCCACTTCTTCCAGAGCGACAATCATTTTTTTATCGCGGTAATGGTCTATTACCGTATTTCTGGCAATTTGATACAACCAGCCTTCAAATGAAGAGTTTTGCTGGACTGAAGCCAGCTTGGTATAGGCTTTAATAAACACTTCTTCGGTGAGGTCTTCGGCAACTTCTTTGTGACCTACGCGATAGTAAACAAATTTAAAAATGCGTTTAAAATAAAGACTATAAAGTTCGCCGAACGCGGCTTCTTCGCCATTTTTTGCTTTGGAAAGCAAAATTGGCAAAAAATCCTTATTTTCCGCGGAATTTGGCTCGCTAAAATTATAGACGTTAGTTTTTTCCATTTGTTACAATTTCTGTTTATGCCCCTAAAGGCGTTCATTATGAGGCAATATATTCAAGCTTTCAGACCATATTTTACCATATTTTTGAGTATTTCATATATTTAAAATTTTGCCCAAGAATAAGGTTTTTAAAGCCGCCTCCATGATTTTGAGACGGCTAATTTTTTAAAATATTATAATGTGGTTATGGGACGGCTTTGGGTTAAATAGAATTTCTTTTTTTCGTATGCCCATTCTATGTCTTGGGGATGTTTGTAATGACGCTCAATTTTTTTACAAATGCCCGCCAATTCCACTATTTGTTTTCCCGTTAATTTTTGTTTGCCGGCAATAGCAGGACTTAAAGTTTTATGAATCGTGCCTTTGGGAGATTTTATAATGGCGAATTTTTGTTCGGAGACGTTTATATCCAGAATGGAAAAATCTTTTTTATGGACAATATATGTGTCGGGCGTAATTTGTCCCGAGACAATGGCTTCGCCCAGACCAAAGCCCGCTTCTATAACCATTTGGTTATAGTCTTTGGTTACGGGGTGAACAGTAAAGCAAATGCCGCTTACTTCGCTTTGTACCATTTTTTGCACGACAACTGCTACTGAAACTTTTTGTTTATGGAGTTTTTTTTCTATGCGGTAAAAAATGGCTCTAGGGGTAAAGAGGGAAGACCAGCATTTTTTGACAAAAGCGGGGACGTTTTTTTCGGTCACGTTTAAGTAGGTTTCCAGTTCTCCCGCCCACGAAGCGGTTTTACTGTCTTCGGCTGTGGCGGAACTGCGCACAGCCACATAGGCGGATTTTAGTTGTTTGAAGGATTTTTGTATTTCCGTTTTTATGTCCACGGGCATGGGCGCGCCGGCTATTAGGGCGCGAATTTCAGCCGAAGCCTTGTCTACGGAGTTTATGTCTTTATGGTTTACTTTTTTTAAGAACGCTTCAATTTCCTGGGCCAAATCCGTTTCCTCCAAAAACCGTTCAAACGCGGCTGCCAATACTACAAACCCAGGCGGTACGGGCAAACCCGCCCGCGTCATTTCACCTAAACTTGCCCCCTTACCGCCGGCCTGCGCCACATTTTTACTGTTTAAATCCTTAAACCACTCTATATGTTTAGCCATAATGTTTTTAAAAATTTTCTAAATATTTTTATAATTTTATAACCCCCGCCAACAATATACCAACTATCAACTGCGTTCGCAATTGCGAACTTAGTTGCGAATAGTATTTAAGAAAACTTGGTAATAATACCTTTATTTGCATCCACTTCCACCATGTCGCCGTCTTTAAAGACTTTGGTGGCTATTTTTGTACCAATTACGCAAGGAATGCCTAGTTCGCGGGAAATAATGGCGGCGTGGCTGGTAATTCCGCCTTGTTCGGTAATAATGGCCGCGGCCTTTTTCATAATGGGTACAAATTCCGGGGTGGTTTGGTTTGTAACGAGTATCTCGCCGTTTTTAAATGCTGACATTTCCGAGGTTTTACGTATTACGCGGACTCGACCGGTAACCTGGCCTGGCTGGGCGCACATGCCGTGGAGTTTTTGAGAATGTAGCCTGGTTGTTAGCTCAAAAGCTTTAAAATAAACGTCCGCGTCCTTTCCTCCCGCAATGGTGTAATTTTTGTCTGTCACCGCAAAGAAGGTTTTTATTTGGCGTTTTTTGAGCTCGATTTTAATGTCCTTGCCATCCATGAGAATGGGTTTAACTTCCGGCATTATGGCAAAGGTTAGTTCGTGTTTGCTGTATTGTGTCCGGTGAGCCAGTTCGGTTAGAAATCTGTCGAAGTGCTCCATGCCAATACACACTCCGCTTTTGCGGGTGTCTTTCCACGACCCATATAGCCAGGCTACCTTAATAAGATTTTGTACGAAAGGGGATGGTTTAAGTTTTCTAAAGATGTTTAATTGCTCGCGCCGTCGTTTTTTGGCCTCAAGCTTAGCCAGTTTAAGTTTTTTTTCGGCTGTTAAGCCTTGCGCCAGCAATTCTTTTTTGAGTTCGAGTGTTTTTTGTTGGGCGATTTTTTCGTTAATGAAACGGACATGGAAATAGTTGTTTTCTATCCAATAATATTTTTTGGAAAACGAAGAAAGCAAGCTTTGTCTGCCGCCTTTGCGCGAAGCTAGTATTTTGAGGAGCAGCTTTTCCGCTTGACTGCTGTAAGTGGCAGAGGGGGGAGTAAGAAGGCTTTTTATGTCGTCGCGAGTAAAGGTGTTCTTAGTATTTTTGTTTAATTCTTTAGTCAATAATTCTTCGAGCCAATCTACGGTACCTGTAGACATAAAACTATCCGTCATGTAGGCGATAGAGCCGGCGAGTACGTATTTTTTATGGTATTTGTCGAACAACTCATAAAAGGTTTGGTTCGATAAATTGCGCAGATTGGTTTTAAGAAGTTTATTCGACAGGCCGGTAAATTTTTTCCAATCTTGCTTCCAGGCCTGATAAATGTCCCAAAGGGCTTTGGGGTTTGTTTGGATTTTTTTTAAAATCCACCCCCGTACTTTAAGCGCGTCGTCAACATCAAAAAACCAAAAACCTTCCTCATTTTTTAAGAACATAAACCCGTAAGTAAAGTGCGGGGAAAGGCGTTGGCTAAAGGAATAGATATCGCTGACCGTGGACGCAAAAAGCGTAAATACTTTGGAATGGAAGGTTTTACTTAGCTGTTTAGCTGATTTTTTTATTTTAGCCAGCGGAAACCCGGCCTTGTTTTTAGGCGGATTTTGCGCGGCTTTTGCATTGTGTAAGCTAGGTATCTTAGTAGACATTTAAGAAAATGATAGTAAATACAGCTATTATAAGGGATTTATAACCATAATAACACACTAGGTTTTTATTGACAATTTTCGAAAAAAATGATATAATATGTGGACAAATTTGCGGAGGATATCAACGCAATTTTTTTAATTTTTTGCGGCGGCCTTTGGGTCTAACCGCGTGGCAAAGGTTTCCGAATTTTTTGAAAAAGTTGAAGGAGAAGGAAATGCCTAACTTGGATGCGGTTGTTGAGGGAGTTATGCCTTTCGTCATGACAACGCGGGAATGGCTTCACCAAAATCCCGCCACGCGGTGGGAAGAAGATACTCGTCTCGACTACGTTGCTCGTGGTATTGTTCCCACCAGCAACAAGTATAGGACTGTCCAAGTTTTGCCCGAATTCACTGGTGGGCTTGTGGTGGATGTTACATTTCACCACATTAGGCCTGACAGGGATCGGATAATGCTTCGGGCGGACATCGATTCTCTGCCTATTACCGAGGCGACGGGGCTACCCTTCGCTTCGCAGCGCACGGGATTGATGGATGCCTGCGGACACGACATTCACAGCGCGGCCTTGCTGGGTGCTTATCATGCGTTGGTTGACGGTGCTCAGCTTCGACCCATGAGTAACCTGCGCTTTGTGTGGGAGCGAGCTGAGGAGAATCCTGGAACGGACCCGCGACCGGAGTCCGGAGCCGAAGTGCTCATTGGAGAAGGAGTTCTTGACGGTATTTCTGCCGTCTATGGACTCCATATTTGGAATTCGCCGCAAACGGGTACGCCGGGGGTGTTTATGTCCCGTCCCGGGGGTTTTCTGGGCAACAGCGGACGCCTCATGTTCACGGTAAACGGCACGGGCGGCCATGTGGCTATGCCGCATGGCAAGGTTAACGCTTTGCGTGTGGCTCACGCGATACAGAGCCGGCTGGACACTTTTATTGCTCACAACATCGCTCCTACTGACCCGGCTGCGCTCGAACCCACCGGCATACAAGCCGGCAAGGGGCTTGAGAGTAGTAACATTATGCCCTCCGCCGCCACCATGACGTATGGGTTTCGTACGGCGTTGCCGCGTCATGAGCATGAATGGTTAATCAAGCAGGTTGTTGAGCAGGCGCGGACTGTTGCCGAGGCCAATGGCGCTTTGCTTTCGGACATCAAAATCGTTGGCGGGCATCCGGCACTCATTAACACTCATGACGAATATCATTGGGTTGCTGGTACACTTCGACAGCAAGGCGAGGAAACCGAAGAGCATCCCATAGTCTTGGGCGGCGAAAGTTTTGCCCACTATCTGTACAGAAAGCCCGGGGCCTTTTGGATGCTGGGGTCGCATGGCTCCAACTCGGGGGGCGATCACCACACGCCGACCTTTAATCCGAACCCGGACGTATTTCACAAGATGGTGAAATACTGGCTGGTTTTGGCAACCAGCTAAACTACTTTCCCTAAAAGCCAACCGGCTGGCGGGGGAAAAGCAACAATTGCGCGAATCTAAAACGTCCGTTCTGACCACAAGTCGGAACGGGCGTATTTTTAAGGGAACAATTTAAATCGCTATATCTAAATAGTAGGAAATAAGCGCTGCGCCCATGGCTGCGTATGGTTCGCGGTGGGCGAAGACGGCGCGGGGATCGGCATCCACGTCGCGTTCGACTTCAAATATGCGGGGTTTAATCATGTACAGCACGCCGTCTTTTCGCATTTTTTCCATATCACTTTTGTTTATGGGGCGGTAGAGTTTTAAAATCATTTCTTCTTTTTCCTTGGGGAACTTACCTTCCGGGAAAATACCTTTTTGCAGGCCGCGAGTTAAAAATAAAATATCGACGTCGCCAATAAAATTTTCCAGTTTGTCGTACCGGATAGATTTTAGCCCATTTGTTTTTGCTTGTTCTTCCACTTCTTTGGGAAGGGGAAAGTGACCCAAGTCGTCTATGATTAAGTCCATGCCATAAAGACCAAATACCGGAACCATAGCTTTGCATACGCGGTTAATTTCCGGAGTGCCGTAAATGCCGACTTTCAAACCCTGTAATGGTTTTTTTGTGTAGTACGCCATGGTCCCTAGTATCCACGGAGTGCCAACGGCGTGTTCGCGCGAACCGCTTCCGCAGTTAAGTAGGGGAACAGAAGCAAAAGGCGCGCAGCGTTCGGCCGAGTCGTCGTCCGGGTGCCGCAGGGCTATTAAATCCGCCAGTGAGCTAAATTCACGGATAGTGTCTTCCAAAGTTTCGCCTTTTTCCATGGACAGTCCTTTGCCTTCTATGCTGCCTATCCAATTTCCCCCCATGCGGCTTATGGCAGATTGGAAGAGGTACATGGTTCTGGTTGAAGGCTGAAAAAATAAAGTGGCTACCACTTTACCCCTGGCAAGGTCTGGCGAAATACCATTTTCCACAAAGTGGAGAAATCTCCGGTTAAGTTCGTCGTAATCCGCCTTAGTAAGGTTTTTTGATGAGATAAGGTGTTTAATCATAAAATAGCGATTTTATAAATGTTTCTATATTTTAATAGTATCATACTTGGTCTTAGATTTTCAATAATATCAAACCTAGTTTTAAATAAAATTTATGTGAGCTTGAGCTTTTTTACTATTCCAGTGTCGGCATTGACTTCCACTAGGTCGCCATTTTTAAAAATATGCGTGGCAATTTTTGTGCCAATTATGCAAGGGATACCCAGTTCGCGGGAGACTATTGCCGCGTGGGAAGTTATGCCGCCTTCGTCTGTGATTATAGCCGCGGCTTTCTTCATGGCTGGAGCAAATTCCGGGGTGGTTTGGCTGGTTATTAAAATCTCGCCCGGTTTAATGGTTCTAATAAGCGTATGAGCGTTAAGTCCAACCCGCGCCTTGCCTTTGGCGTATCCCGGGCTTGCGGGTTGGCCTTTTATCTCGGTTAATGGTTTTTTACTTTGTTTATAGAATACGCCGCTACTTTTTATTTTATTTTTAGCCTGTTTGCCGGAAAGCAGGCGTATGCTGCTGTTTGCCCTAAATTCGCACCAATAGAATTTTGTCCTGTTTTCCAGCTCTTTCAACTCTGGTTTTCTTCCGCTGCCTAGTTTTAAATATTCCTCAACCAGCATGAATCGGCAGAATTTTTCAGGGATGCGAGCCGTTTTTAGCATTGACTTGGCAATAGAAAACCCCGCGGTCATCATTTTCATTTGGATTTCTTTTCGCGTATCATGCATTTCGGCCAGGACTTCAAAGGCGTTAAGCAGGTTTTTGGTTGCCGGGGAAATACGTTTTAACAGCAAACCTTTTTTAACGAGCGCCATTTTTCTTGCATCCGTTTCCTTTTTTTGAATTTTCAACAATACAGAAACACTTTTTATTTTAACCAGTTTTTGCTGAAGGATTTTTGTGTTCAAAGGTCTATGGTGTCCCCAGCCCATTGTTGTCCACCACCATTTACGCGCGTGTTGCGCTATGGCTTTTAGCGCGCTTGCGGTGGAAGAATTGTTATGGTACTTTTTTGCCAGTCGGCAAAAATCCGCATGTTCCCTTTGAACATACGAGGCAGCGTTTGGGGTAAGGAGGAAAGCTATTTCAGACGGGTTTAAATTTAAGCCGTTGTCTCTAAGAGAGTTTTGGATATCCGTTTCAAGCGTTTCGTCCGTTGCGTCTATGGGCATAAACCTGGTTGTAAAAATTTTATGAGCCTCGTACCATTTTGAAAAAAGGTTTGCCAGCTCCTTTAATGGCCTATTATTCAAATTTAGACTCAAGATGAGGGAAGCAATTTTTCTATTTTGTCTTTCTGACTGTTTTGCGAGAGTTTGGAACTTTTTAAGATTGCTCGGCTTAGCTAAATATTTATTGACTTCATGGCCTATTTTTATAACGTCCTTTGCGTCGTAAATCCACGCGTATTTGGTGCCTAAGTTTACAACTAAAATAAACTTCCATTTAAACGGAGGTTTGGCTACATTAGTCGGCCCTATGGCCCACGGCTCAACAAAAGGCAAAGGCCAATCGTTTCTAATATAGATTTGGAAGTTAGGATTCATTTTTTAAATTTTTCTGACAGTCCCTTTATTTGCATCCACCTCCACAATGTCTCCGTCTTGAAAAACTTCCGTAGCTATTTTGGTGCCTATAATGCAGGGTTTATTTAATTCGCGGCTTACAATGGCGGCGTGGGAGGTTATGCCGCCTTCGTTGGTTACAAACGCGGCGGCTTTTTGCATGGCTGGCATAAATTCCGGACGGGTCATATATGCAATGATTATTTCACCCTTTTTGACTTTTGGTATGTCATGAATGGTGCGAATAATTCGCACAACGCCTTTCGCAAATCCCTTATTGGCAATGCCGCCTTTAAGCTCCGTTATGCCTTTAGTTTCTGTTTTGGAAAGTTCTTTTTCCAGCAGGGCATAAGCCTGCCCCGGATACGCGTCTATGCGGTTGTGGTGGGTATAGTAAGCACAGCCCGGCCAGCGCTTTTTTAACTTCGTTAAAAATGAGGCGCTGGTGAGGTTTTTGGCAGTTAATTCGGAAGGAATTAGGTATTTAAAAATTTCTGGTTTAATATTCAGTCTTTGGGAAATTTCTTCCACCACGGGTTCGTAACGGCCAATTGTTTGCATAATGTATTTTTTTCTGTCGTCCTGCCATTTGGTGCACATTTCAACAGTTGTTATGACAAATTTTTCAGAAGAGTTCAGTCTCAATTTTTTTATTAGGACTGTTTTTTTTATTTTTGCCATGTTTAACTGGCTTAGCTTAGGTATGTGCTTTAAATGCTTAATTTTTTCATTAACGTCTTTTTCCGAAAGTTTTACTCCTTTAACATAGCTATTGTCTATAAAGCTGAAATTTTTAATGAACTGTTGAATAAATTTTTCTTTTCGACTTCCTTTGGTGTGTTTGATGCGGCCCAATAAGATTTGTGCTTCGGAAAGGTAGGAAAGTTTTAAAGGCGAGCTGAGCAGCTGGTGGTTTTCAGCGGTGTTTGCTTTCCTTAATTCAAGCATTTCAATTAGCCTAGCTTCGCTAACAAAAGAAATGCCTTCTTGGGCATGGGCTATGCCAACACTCATTTTTAGTTCATTGGCCATTTTTTGAATTAGTGCGACTAATTCCGCAAGCGACATTTTTTTTAATTGTGCTTCAGTATGTGTGCCGCTTGCCTTTTTGGCTTTCAAATATGTCGCTTTATGTTTTGCTATGAGAGAGTTAAGCTTAGCGGGGGACGTAACGCGCTTATAGTACCCGGTGCCAATTGCGTGCATATCCAATTCGTCGTAATACCAGTGCGCGCGGCTTTCATTTACGCGGAGAAAAAAATGCGAATAATTTTGTCCAAAGTCTGTTTCTAACATCCAGCCGGTGGTACTTGCCACTCCATGCAAATATAGTGGCAAGCCGTTGAACCCTTGTACAAACCAGGTGCCACTTTTAATAATGTTGAGTAATTGCTGAGTTTTTAAATTAGTGTTCATATATAAAAATTGTATGCTTATTTTAACATATTTAAAATTTATTAAATAATTTATTGAAATCGTTCTGTTTTAATATGTCAAAGAAAAACTGTAGGTACAAGGCCGCTTTTGGCTCTTTATAGTTAGTTATATACCACTCTAAAGTCCAGAGGAGCTGGAAAATCATATACCCTTTTAGGACCCATGGCAGAAGCCGTATTTCAGTAGGGGAAAGCTGATTATTTTTTTGTAAAGCTGCTGAGTAAGCTTTAAGCCCGGTTTGTATTTTTCTTTTATCATATTTTGCCCTTCTTGGACCTGAAGTTTCGTAACAGCTTTGGCCAATAGTGGAAGCAATGTCTGCGAGACGGGAATCCAGCCTAATCCAGTCGAAATCGAACAGGCCAGAAACACGATTGTCAACAAAGTGAAAGTTTCCGGGATGTAAGTCAAAATGGACTAATTGCTTGGGTAATTTGGAGTAGTTAAATTTTTTTAGTGCCGTTTGGGTTTCTTTTGTTAATTGGAGGAGCCAAGATTTTTGTAGACAAAGTTTTTTAATTAGCAAATCTTCCGGTGCTTTTTTCAGTAAAACCGGTAATTTTTTAAAAGCGGTTTTTAACTGAAACTCTATTCCTGTATTGGGAAGTTCTTTTGTTTTTGGAAAGTTTTTTGCAGTTAGGGAAAAAAGTGCGGAAGCTTTAAAATGGTTTTTTCCTATGGGAGTCGTATATCCACGTACGTCCTGCCAGGAAGCTTTAATGGAGCCTTTAATAAAAGTCTGTAAAGTAAAATAGTGCCCCTTATATTTGGTTATATTATGACCCTTAATATTAGGCATTATCCGCGCAGTATATGCAAAATGTTCTTTTTTTAAGTATTCAAGGAGTTCAGTTTCCAGCTGGAGGTGTTTTAAAGTTTTATGTGGGTTTGACTGTCTGAGTACAAATTTTGACGAAGGGGTGTTTACCAAGTACGTGGTGTTTACAAAACCTGTAGTAATTTTGGAAAGGCTAAATTTTTGTGACGGCAAATAAAATATGTGAAGAACCTCTTCAATTAGTTCCTGTCCCTGATTTTTTTTGTTTGTATTCCCCATGGTATTTATGTCTCGCTGCCCCCGATAATTAAAATATTTTTTCCACATATATAACCTGTAATTGGTTCGCAATTGCGAACCAATTACAGATTGGAGTTAAAGAATCCCAGCTTTCTTAAAATACATTTTAAGGATTTTTTCGTCTTGTCTATCCATACGGTTAATTTCCATAACAGTTACGAATTTTTCCAGTCCAAATCGGGTTAACACAAATTCCAATTCTTTCCTAGGGTCGAAGGGATAGTACCAAAGCGATCTTTGTAAGGAGCAAAAATTCATATTTAGAAGTTTGTGGCGAAAGGCATCGGCTGCGAGCTTAAATTCCTTTGTGGGAATGTCGGCCGCGACCTGCCACCATTTTTTATCCCATTTTATGGAATGAGGGATTTGCAAGTTCTCGTAGTCTATTTCTGTCAGTTTCTTTTTTCCTTTTTTGGTTAGGCGCACAAAAAGACCTTTCAGTCCGTTTTCAAGAGTAATCTTTCCCGTTCGTTTTAAATAGTAAAAAGAATTAGTCAACTTTTCAACCTGCTGCTCCTTGGTCAAGCGTTTGAAAGTTTTCGATAATTTTGCAATTGATGAAAATAGGTTGGGGGCAATTAGTCCTATGGGTACCACCCCAACGACCGTGAGGACCCCTAAAAGTATATCACTTAAAACCGCTGAATCGTTGTAAATCCGTTCAGTCTTAATTTTACCTTTGGGTCTTTGTTTGGCCGCTTGTTTTAATACTCGTTCAATCATAAGTTTATACTTTGTAAATGATCCGCAATTGCGAACCATTTACAGAGTCAGGGATTAACCATTTTTACTATACCTTTATTTGCGTCTACTTCCACTATGTCGCCGTTTTTAAAGACTTTAGTCGCTATTTTGGTACCTATAACGCAAGGGATGCCAAGTTCACGGGAGACT
>CAZPRQ010000001.1:11367-55489 GCA_964589415.1 uncultured Candidatus Saccharibacteria bacterium | reverse complement strand
GTCTTATGTTTCAAATACGCATTTTCACCCTTGGTTTTTGTACGAGATACTACTAAACGTTTTAATATTATTTACAATTTTGTTATGGGAAAAGAGGCAAAAGCTACCGTCCGGCAGCCTTTTCACCCTCTACTTGTTAATGTATAATATAGGCAGGTTTTTCCTGGAAAATATTCGGATTGACAGTACTTGGATTGGCCATTTTAGGCTAAATTCCATTATTAGCTTACTGCTTGTGTTTCTTTGCGGGACCCTGTTTTTATACCGTATTCGATATGATACAGACAAAATACCATAAATATATTGTTACAGCCTTTTCACTGGCGTTTTTGATTATTTTACAACAGTTCCCAACCGACAGGCCGTTGTTTAGATTTTTAGCCCTTACAATTCTCGCGTATTTTTTTATCTTGTTGGCGTATACGCGTTGGTATTTAAAAAGCATAGAAAAATTTTCGGTTTGGACATGGTTGATTCCGACTTTGTTTTATACCGCCGCGTTTGCTCTTTACGCCATAATTCCCTGGTATTTTGTTAAGGGCATATTTTTAATCTTAACTTTTGGGCTCGGAATTTTCTTTTTGTTATTTTTGGGAAGTTTCGCGGAAAATGTCATACTTAATCAAAGCCTGATTATTAGTTTTGCCGTGTACATGGCTTTGTCCGCCTATAATTTTTATTTTCCATCTTATCAAAATTTATATTTAATTGGAGTATTTACCGCAAGTTTAATTGTTACGAGGGCATATCTGGATTTTGTGCCAAAGACCCCCCGATTCAAACTGGCTACTGCCCTGGCAATTAGCCTGTTTATGGTGGAACTGTACTGGGCGCTTATGTTTTTGCCTTTGCATTATTCGGTTTCCGGCTTATTGTTATTTAACGCGTATTATTTTTTTATTGTCTTAACGTTTTATTCGTTATTTAATACCCTTAATGCTAAAAAATTAGCATTTCATTTATGGCTTTTGGGGTTAACCTCCCTGGCTATACTAATTGCTACTCCATGGGAAATTATTTCTTAGCAGGACTTACGCGCTTGCCATTTGAAGCCAGATATATGTTTAGTTTTCAAATTGTTATATATAAATTTATATGTCAAAAAAAGTCATAGCAGCGGTTATTATTGTTTCGGTATTTTTCGGAGTTTTATTTAACGTGTTGTTCGGCAGGTTTATTGCGGCCCAGGTCTCCATGATGCCAATTTTTAACCGCTGGAACATTATTCAGCCTCAGGCGCCAATTATAATAGAACGCAGGCAGGAGGTAAGAGTAACAGACGGCGGGGATTTATTGCAGGCCGCGGCCGAGTCAAAGTCACGCCTAAGCTTTGTATTTTACGTAAAAGACGGACAATGGACAGAAGCCGGCAGCGCCATAAATATAACTTCTGCGGGAAGTTTTTTAACTTCCGTTGAAACTTTTAAAACGCCGGGCGCACAGTATTATGTTATGTCAAGCGACGGACTCACAGCTCCAATTATTAAAACCGCAGTGCATAAAACCACGGGCATTATGTTTTTCCAAGCTTCTTTGGAAAATGTGGCGGTTGCGACGTTTGGACAGTCGGAAGCTTTGGTTTCCGGAGAACGCATATTTTATATGGCCAATTCCAGTCAGCCAAATGTTGTGCGGTTTAAAGCGAGTTTCGTAAGCAGATCACAAAATGATACTTCAGGTCAAAGGTTTAATTCAGACGTACTTTCGCGAAGTTTTTTGCCTCAAGACGCGGGTGTCATGGCAGGTCAGGCGGTAATAAATTTGCGGGGGGAAATTGTCGGAATTTGGGCTCAGGATAAAATTGTTTCCTCCGATGTGCTTAAGCAAATTACCGGCGCGTATTTGTCTGGCATTGAAAATTTCGCGGCCATGACTTACGGTTTTTCCTATAATTTTATTGGTCCGGCGGAAGCCCAAGAGCTTAATTTAACATTGGGTAGCCGTGTTTTGGAGGTTAGGACGGGTACGCCTGCTTTTAAGTCCGGGCTTTTGACCAATGATATAATTGTAAAATTAAATAACACGGCCATTACGCAAGATGAGCAGCTCGAGGAGCTTTTGCAGAGAATAAAGCCTGGGGAAAAAGCGCAATTTGAGGTTATAAGAAAAAGCCAGCGGCTCACGCTTGAGATTTTAGCAGAAAATTAAATTACTAATTATATATAGAATGCCTTCGCATAAAAAAATATTAATTACCGGCGGAGCCGGCTTTATAGGCTCCAATTTTGTCCATTACTGGGTAAAAAATTATCCGGATCATAATGTTGTTGTTTTAGATAAATTGACATATGCCGGAAATTTGGAAAATTTGGAATCCGTCAAAGACAAAATTAAGTTTGTCAAAGGCGATATTTGCGAAACATCTGATGTTGAAAAAGCAATCGAGGGGTGTGATACCGTTGTACATTTCGCCGCGGAAAGCCACGTAGACCGTTCTATTACCGGCCCCGATGCCTTTATTCAAACCAACGTTGTCGGCACGCACGAATTGTTAAAGGCATCGCTGAAATATGGGATAAAGAGATTTCATCATGTTTCCACTGACGAAGTCTTCGGCGATTTGCCCTTAGGCTCAAAGGAAAAATGGAACGAGAACACGCCGTATAACCCAAGCAGTCCCTATTCGGCCTCCAAGGCCGCTTCTGACCATTTGGTCCGCGCTTATTACCGTACGTACGGTTTGCCTGTGACTATCACCAACTGCGCGAACAATATTGGCCCGTTTATGTTTCCGGAAAAACTTATCCCTCTCGCTATCACTAATCTGCTCCGGGGCAAAAAAGTTCCCATTTACAAACCCGGCAACCAGGTGAGGGAGTGGCTGAACGTGGATGACCATTGCAGCGCGATTGATTTGGTTTTACAGAAAGGCAAGCCCGGCGAAACTTATTTTGTGGGGCCCGATAACCCCGAGCTTAGCAATTTGGAAGTCATCAAAAAGCTTTTGTCTATTATGGATAAGGGAGATGACTGTTTGGAGTTCGTCGCCGACCGCCCGGGCCACGACCAGCGCTATGCTATGTCGCATCAAAAAATCTCCAATGAGCTGGGCTGGCAGCCAAAGTATAAGTTGGATGAAACACTTAAACAAATGGTAGAATGGTATAAAGCCAACGAAGGATGGTGGAAAAAGCTAAAAAATTAGAAGCAGAGAAAGAATTGCGGGCAAAATTTAAAGAAAAAACAAAATTTTAACAAATACCGCTATGTGCATATGGGCGCCTAAGCGGGGAGGAGAAAAATGAATCCAATTTTAATTTTAGGAGCCAAGGGCATGCTTGGCGGGCAGCTAAAAAAAACATTTCCCAGTGTGCTCGCGTGGGACCGCGAAGATGTTGACGTAACCAATTTTAACGCGCTGCAGGAAAAAATTTTAAAGCTTCCGGAAACTCCGCAAGCCATAATAAATTGCGTCGCTTACAACGACGTGGACGGCGCGGAAGACAATCGCCAAACGGCGTTTTTGCTAAACGCGGAATTCCCGGGTAAGTTGGCAGCTTTGTGCAAGGAAATAGACGTGCCTTTCTTGCATTTTTCCAGCAATTATGTTTTTAACGGTGAAAAAGGGGAGTATGACGAATCCGCCCTGCCGTCGCCGCTCTCTGAGTACGGCCGTACTAAATTTGGCGGGGAACAGTTAATTGCTGAAAAATGCGAAAAGTATTATATTGTGCGTACCGCTGTATTGTTTGGTCCAAAAGGTGAAAGTGCGCTTTCCAAAAAGAGTTTTCTAGACGTCATGCTGGAGCTTTCCGCCAGTATGAATGAGATTAAGGTGGTTACTGACGAAATAAATAGCCTGACTTATGTGGTGCATTTGGCAGAAGCAGTCAAATATTTACTCACGGAGCATAAACCATATGGTATATATCACATAACCAACAGCGGTTTTGCCAGCTGGTTTGAGTTGGCCAGTGAATTGTTCGGTTTTCTTAAGCGCGAAGTAAAATTGGTGCCGGTATCCGCGAGTGCTTTTACACGGAAAGCACTGAGGCCAAAAAAAGCAGTGCTTTTAAACACCAAACTATATGCCATGCCAAAATGGCAGGACGCATTGAGAGAGTTTTTGCTTAACGTTAAACCTTAATTGTATTGTCCAGTTTAAATATTTATGAAAGGAATTATTTTATCCGGAGGTTCCGGTACTCGGCTGTTACCTCTAACGCGTGTTACAAGCAAGCAGCTGCTTCCCGTTTATAACAAGCCAATGATTTTTTATCCTTTGGATATATTGCTTAAAGCGGGGATAAAGGACATATTAATAATTATTGCCCCGGACCACGCCGGAGATTATTTGAAATTGTTGGGATCCGGGCGTGAATACGGCGCCCGTTTTGCATATGAAATACAAGACAAACCCGAAGGGTTGGCTCAGGCTTTCTTAATTGGCGAGGAGTTTATTGACGGTGATAATGTCTGCATGATACTTGGGGACAATATTTTTTTGGACGAGGGAAACTCTTCCGACAGCGGCAATAGTTCTCTAATTGCTTCAATAAAGAATTTTAAAAGCGGCGGACAGGTGTTTGCCAAGCAGGTGCCGGATCCGGAACGTTTTGGAGTGGTTCAATTTGACGAACAAATGCGCGCCGTAAAAATAGTAGAAAAACCAAAAGAATTTATTTCCAACTACGCCATAACCGGATTATACGTGTATGACCAGCGAGTAACAGAGGCCGCAAAATCCGTAAAACCTTCCGCCAGGGGGGAGTTGGAAATTACCGATATCCACAATTGGTATTTGTCAAAAAACGAACTCGCCGTTGACATAGTCAAAGGCGAGTGGATAGACGCGGGTACATTTGAGTCGCTTTATAGTGCTTCTGAATTAGCTAGAAAAAAATCGGTAAAATGAAATAGGACAAATAGGCCACATAAGAGTTATACGACATATACTGCCTATGAAATCCCGCAGGTGTCGGAAATGCGAGAGCGGAAATTTGTAGCACCCAATAGCATTACGCTCGCAATTATAGTTACGGCCAGAAGTTCCATAAGTCCCGACCATGTCAGGTGCTTTTCCGCGTAATGGTGGAGCAGGTTCCAGAAAAAATTGTACCAAACCATGAGAAAAGCCCCGGCTGTAAAATAGTTTAGTCCCCAGTGAATGTAAACAATAAGGGCAAACAGCGTAATTATGGCTGAAAATAACAGTGTAAGCCCGACAGCTTTAAGGCTCAATAACCGGAATTGGAATAATGCCTGATGAATGAGAAGGTAGCTTAAGCTAAAAATTCCCAGGGCATAATGCTCAAGACCCAGGCAAAAATGCCTGGTTATTCCAATGGCCGAGGTGAAAACCAAAAACGCGGCGTAGAGTTTTATGAGTGAGAGGGCGGTAATGGCCCCTGTTTTTATTTGTTCGTCTTTACGGGTAAATATTTCTTTTAAATGCCAATAAGTAAAAATAAGGGCGAAACCAGAGAGTGTGGCTATGAGCTGCTGAGTTTTTAAGTCACCCATATGCAAATAAAACAAGCAGACCGAAGGCCAGTATAGAAATCCGGGTAAAATTAGGTAATTGAGCCATTGTTTTAGTTCGCTCCAGCGCCGTAAGTGGGCGAGTCTTTCCCAAAATGCTTTGCCTAAAGCCTTAATTTTTTGCATTAGTTTAGCTCCCGGATATTTTGCCTCCAATTGTTCCCAGGCTTCCGGATTTTTGTAATGCAAATCGTATAGCAAGGTAATTTTTAAAATTAGATATATATAAATCCAAAATGCCACATGCAAATAAATGCGAAGCTGGTTTAAATTTAATATGTAAATAAGCGCCTGCAAACCTCCGACAACAACTATTGAAATAAGCGCCGCGGAAATTAGTTTTGGATTTTTTATATTCATATGGTAGAGTTTGCTTTGCCCACTAATACGCTAATAGTCACTAATTTTACAAATGCGCAAAAATTAACAATTCCAATCTGTATAATTTGTGTAAATATGCTTGTTCGTGAATAAGATAAACCATTTACAACCAATACATTAACGCGATAATAATTAGAGAAAGTAAAAGTACGAACATGTTGCCGGCTCGTTTGTCAAAACGCTGCAGCTTTTTTTCCACAACCAGGTTAATATCCGTAAGCATAAGCAGTAAAAATAGTATGCCAAACCCCAAACTTATGTAGCGGTTGTATTTAAAAAATAATTGCAAAGAGTCGGATTTAAAGTTTGGTCGCAGCCCAGAGCCGCCGGAAAAAGTTAGTTGATCTGGAGTGCTTGTTGCCAATTCCTGCTGTTTGGCCCAGGCATCAAGAATTTGCTGAGTGGTATACTCAGAACGGCCGAAAGAAATTTTTCTAAGCGGGAATTCATAAGCAGCCTCGCCGCCCTTGCTGTCTTGCGCCAGAATTTTAATAGATTGTTCATTTATGCCGGGCGCGTAGGGTATGGTTAATTCCCCTGAATAAGCCCTTGCTTCCAAAGCCTCCAGAGTGGCAGCAAGCTCCCATTTGCCACCGCCAACATGCGCGGTTACAAGGGAGGGATTGCCTGTTATAAAAATACTAAGGGTAACATGAATACTTTCTCCTGCCATTTCTCCCTGAATTTGCAAGGTGGGCGAAATAATGGTCAAGGCGGCAGATGTGGCGTTCTGGATGGTTGGGGGAGCGGATTTGGTAATTTCTGTTTTTGGCTGTGTTTGTTGTTTTTCAGGTTCAGCTTTTGGCGGGATTTCAGTGATTGTCTGGGACTTGGGTTTTTCCGGTAATGGTTTTGCGGCCAAAACCGGCGTTTCTTTAACTGGTTCGGGTGCCGGCTGGCTTGCCGGTTTCGGTGCCTGTTGGGCAACTTGTACAGGGGCCGGTTTTTTAATTTGTATGGCACCAAACGTATTTGTTACGGCGGAAAAATATTGTCCTTGGCTGACATTGCCAAAGGCTACGCCCATGCCCTGGTCGAGAAAATTTTCGTTTACTATGTTAGCGCGGTGTGTGGGACTGTTCATCCACGCTTGCACCATACTCTCGGTATTGGTAAATTCTATGGCCAAATTTTCTCCAAGTGTTTTGTACGGGTTATAGCCGGCAGCAACAATTTTTGGCCAAATATAATTGCCTTCAGGATCGGTGTGGCTAAAGTACTTGCGAGCTATCATGTCGTCCGATTTGGCTCCTGCCGCGGAAGAAAGTCTTTCATCGGTTTGAAGCGTGGGTAAATTACGCAAGCCGCGTTCGTTGTTTATGGCCGATAAAACATTTTGAATGGTTATATCCGAGGCGTTTATGGGCGTATTGGCTTCAACCCAAATTGCCAAAAGCTGGAAAAATATAAATATTATTAGCAATGCAAAAATTAGTTTGGATTGCAAAATGCCTGGTTTTAGTTTGTTTTCGTCGGTTGGAAAGAAAAAGTTAAATATTTTATTCATGATCAATGAAGATTACTTATATTGTAGCATATTCCCAGTGCTGGCTAATAAAGGCGCATTACCCACTTTTTGGCTAGTTTCTCTAAAAATCCCCCTTATTTCAGCCAAAGATAAAATCTTGACAAAATGTCAAAATTATGTCAATATATATAGTTGTAATTAAACAGTTTAATCTGCTAAAAACTGGTAACTATGTCTAATTCCAAGGAAAAAAGCTTTCCCGCTGCGACTAGCGAAATAGCTTCCATGCTCAATTTAAACGGCCCAATAGCCGAAAATGATGGAAGCGTGCTTTTGCATGAAGAAAATGCCAATAGCCCCATTACCGCACCTGGACCAGCCAATTTACCTGTGGGTGAGGAATTGGTGGGTAATGCGCATGAAATTGTCTCGTCCGCGGTAAGCAATGACAGTCATTCCCGCGAGGAAGTAATTAGCCGCGATATTGAGGCTGCCAAGGGCGGCGGTACGGGCGGGTTTATACGCACCGCAGTGCCATACCTTTTGGTATTTGTTATTGGTTTAACGCTGTATTTTTTCTTTTTTCAAACGTTGGATTTTGGCAAAATATTTAAGTCCACCCCCAAGGCCGCGACAGTTAAACAGACTGAGCTTGAAGGCATCATGAAAGGCAATATGGCAGCCTATGAAACTTGGATCCGTTCTTACTATTACGATGTATCCGACGAGTCGGTTTTGGCGGCCGACAGGGATAATTCCGGCAACGGTTTGTCCAATTTTCAGAAATTTTTACTAAATTTGAATCCTAAATCCTACGATACATTGGGTCTCGGCATTGCTGACAGCCAGGCCATTTCTCAGGGCATCAATCCGCTCACTGGCGGCAAGCTTACAAAACAGCAAGAGCAGATTGTAGAAAAATATTTTGATATGGAAGTTATTATGAACCGTTTTACCCTCCAGCAAATGCAGGAAAACGGCCGGGTGGCGGGAGAGTCAACGACTATTGAACCTTCGCTTGAAGGTTTGAGGGCTAACACTTACGCCGAGTCTTCCGAAAGCGTCCCGGTTTATAATAATAGTTTCGCGCCTGCCCAGACTTCCAGCCCGGAGACAGCTATGGAAAATCCGACTGTTTATAGGCAGCCGGTAGTAACAGGGCCGGCGCCCATTGGAGGCGCGAATTTAGACGGCGCCCTGCTTGACATTGACGAGAAAATACCCGGCCGATTGGAAATTCCGTCGCTAAAAATAAACGTGCCCATTATATGGAGCAGCAATCCGGACAACTTTGAAAAAGATTTGCAAAGCGGTGTAATACATTATCCCGGCACGGCGCTTCCCGGACAAATTGGGACTTCATATATTTCCGGACACTCCAGCAATTACGTGTGGGCCAAAGGCAATTACAACAGCGTGTTTGCAAAGCTCGGCAATTTGGCCGACTATACTTCCTTTAAAGTTACCGTAGTGCAAAAAAACGGCAAAGATGCCGTGCTGCATTATGTGGTTAAAAGCCGAAAAGAATACAAGCCCGACGACCAGGCGCAGTTTATGAATTCGGGAGTTTCTACTGTCGCTCTTTCTACTTGCTGGCCGGTTGGCACCACCCAAAAGCGCTTAGTCGTGTTTGGCGAGCTTACTCAAGTTGTAAAATAGATAGCTCGTCCTCAAGCCTGTCGAAGGGAGAATTAACCCAGGTAGTTAAGGCAGAGAGGGTCATCTTCTCTGAGAAGATGACCCTCTCTAAACTCTCTAAAACTAAAATAAAATTATAACCTTAAGCATTGATTGTCCGTTTGTGAATGCGGTTTTTGCATTTGTTAGCGGGTAAAAATATGCCTGAGGAAACGCTTTAGGCATAACCTTAACAATTTATAGGGAGGAAAAAGTTTTCGGTTTTAAAAGCGCGGATTTAACGCGGAAGTAAAAAACGCGGATTACACGCAGATGATTACTACGCGGATTACTCGCGGAAAGGGAAGGCGCGGAAAAGTCGCGGAAAAATATGGAAAAGGGGACAGGATGTCTTTGAAAATTTTTTAGGTCCAGCCGAGCAGAAGGAAGTTACTAATATTTTTATTAGAGATTCCCTTCTGTTCGGCTTAACGGCCAGCAGTAATGCCGGCCGAACAGGCCGAAAAAATTTCGAAGGAGAAATATCATGACGACCCCGAACCGGGCCCTAGTGGCCCTCATTTGCGTTTTCGCTTTACTCACCACAGCGACGGCCAACGCCGCGTTGCCGGTGCAACTCATCCCACCGACTTCCAGCTCTATACCCACCATCGGAGTGATGTTTCCGTTGATGGTGGTGGCCAACAAGCCTACGGTTCTTACGGTTACTGAAAAATTCCACTTACCCTATATTCATGTGGATTTACCGGTGACATTGGAACTTGAGGAGCCAGTGCTCCTGGCTTACAACGAAGTTAACTCTGACCTCTACACAACACCTAGCCGGTTAAGGCTTTCTCGTATTCCAACGGCGACGCCACTTTCCGAAACAGTGGTTCTGGCCCAAAACCAGAACTCTGAGACGGAAATTCAACGTCTGGAACGCGAAGCCCGCGAGGCGCGGTTGCGTGCCGACGAAGCAATTCAGCGACTGCGTAATTCTTCCGCCTCTCAACCTACGGATACCTCGGTGCGATCGACGCCCGAAGTTCCGGGACAAGGAAGTGTTCGGAATGACCGTCGTGATGAAGTGTTCGACGCCCCACGCTTGCTAACGGTTTGGGATTCGATGGAAAAAGATTTGAGCCCTGAGCAGATGGCAGAGTTCGAACGGCGAGAAAAGGAAGTCACGTCGCCGGAAGATCTGGTGCATCTCATAACGGGCATGTACCCAAAGGCGTACGCGATAAAGGCGGATCCCAAATACGCTTATCCAGAAGATCTCCAACCCGAAACTGACCTCGCAAACCCATTCTTTAAAGATTTTAAACCTTTTACTGAGTGGGCGACTTTGCCGGCTGGTAACCGTTTCGCAGACATAAGCGAAATGCGGAAGGACTTTCAGCGGGTGCTGACACACATTGATGAAATCCAAATCCTTGGGGAGCATGCTTCCCAGGAAATGGAAATCAAAAATGCGTGGAAGCGGCGACTTGTCTTGGCCATGAAGTACAACTGGCCATTTGTGCTCAATCTCGCCAAGGTCGACAAGCCGAGCCTAATTTGGAAACAAGGCAGCGGCCGCGGTGGTGTTACCCGTGCGGGTTATCGTCTTAACTTGAAGTCGGGACAAGAGCGGTTTGAGGTCTTGCGCCTCATGCTACTCGAAATCCCGCTTTTGGTGGAGAACGGTCTCGAGTGTGGCGGGAATGCCAATGTGGTACAGACTAAAGGTACGGTATTTCGTACTGAGGCTGTCAGTGCTGTCTGCCAAACAATCCAAGCTTCGGTAAAAGACTTTACGTCTGAAGAACAGATTGGGCAATATAAACCCATCATGGACCAGGATGTTGAAGTTTTAAAATCTGAGTGGATGTTTGGGGGCAGTGTTGTCGGTAACAACTTCGAACTTACCCTTCGGGGGTCGCAAGTTTCCGAAACCCAGACAGACTTGGTTTACACTGGGACTGTTAGGGCAAAAGGAAGCCCGACCACTTACACTGTGAAGTGCAGTGTGCCGCTAGTGAAGCGTCTACCCCCACCGCCGCCACCGATCATTCCGCCAGCGCTTGCGTGTGATAGTGTGCGGGTTAGTGTGCTGGAGAACGGCCAAGTTGAAGTAGTGACCAACTACCTAGACGAAGCCGGTCGGCTTTCAAAGCTCGTTTACTTCATTGACGGTCGTAAGGTGGGGGAGAGTTTACATTCCCCGTTCACTTTCCGACCTGGCAAGGAGATTATCCCCGGAGTTCGGTACGCTATTACCGTTCAGGGCGTAGACAAGCATGGGAACGTGTTGTTTACCTGCCCCGGCGACGGTCAGGCAAACACTTTTGAGATTCCTGAAGTGTGTCCCAATTGCAATGTGCAGGGGCCCAAGAGTCTCAAGATTAACGAGACGGCTACATTCACTTTCGCGCTCGATAACCTTCGGGCGGAGTGGGTGGACTATACCGTCACCCTTGGGGGTAAGCGATACTCCCGTGCTGACCTTACGGATGATCGGCTTACCATTAACACGCTGGATTTTGAACCAGGGACATATAGCATTACCTTGGTTGGCGAGTCCAGACTCTCTAACGGCAAAACCTGCCAAGTCCGCTGCGATCGCCAGTTCACAATCAAAAAGAAAGGAAGTAAGAAGTGGTTGTGGATTTTGGCTGCTGTTGGCGCAGGCCTGGCCATTTTCCTGCTAACAAGGGGTGGTGGTAAGGGCGCCCTCATTAAGTTGGATGGGGACAGAACAGGGAATTGGAACCCATAGGGGTTCCATACCGAAAACTAACTGTACATTGGGGGCCTTCTACTTATGTTGGCCCCCACTTTTTTTTAAATTTGATATAGCGATATAGCAGGAAATTCTGTATAGTAAATTAGGATTGAAAGGAAAAAATGACTTTAAATGTAGTTTTATGGCCCATAAATGGGCAAACTACAATATCGCCATTATTAAACAATTTAGGTAGGATAGTGCGAAAAAGCCCACAAAAATCAAAAATGACTATGAATAAAGGGGTTTAAAATAAAATATCCTTTATTTAAGCCATATATTATTTAAAGTAATTGACAAAATAATTAAAATTGGGTATAATCATAAGTTATCAAGTACTGCAGGTTGCCTTTATCCTAGATTCTAAATCCTAAATTCTAAATTCTTCCCCTGGTGGTTTTGTTGCAAAAGGTAAATTTTGTCTTTTGCACTTCAATCATCATTAATTTAATCATCATTTAATTTAATTAATATATTAATTATATACACGCGTATGAATAAATTTATCTCAAAGGTCACCATGAATTGGAAAGTCGCGACTGCGGTTGCGGTTTTTGCCGTGGTGGCTTTATTTGGCGCCCCGCGCGCCTACCAAGCGCTTTATGCCGACACTCCGGCTACTTGCGCCAACGCCCCCCAGAACCCCACATTAAACCCTTATCCGGTTACTTTGACCAATGAGGCATGTAAAGACTGGCCCGCAATTTGGGCCGGTAAAAACGGCCAGTACCCAACCAGTTTCGATCAGCTTTATGGCGGTTGGAATGCTACAAGTGGAGACGAATTTGAAGTGCGCGTGTATATACACAATGGCCAGCCGGCGGGCAGTCCGGACGCGGCCCGCGGCGTTAATGCCGTGGTTACCGTAAACGACACCGCCGAACCTGAGCATGTTATTGGTTCCACCGTTACTTCTAGCAATGCCGGAACAGTGAACGGATCTTTTGCCATACGTACGGCAGCCGACGAAAAATTGGAAATAGTTCCCGGCTCCGCCCATTTACAGAACTGGTTTGGACAGGCAGACAATGGCGCCGGTTCGGTTAGTGTAACTTCCCATAACGGCGAGCCTGCCGTAAAAGCGTTTTTAAACGACTTGCCAGGCTGTTTTGATCAAAGCAAATTTGTAGTTTTTAAAGTGCGCGTAGTGAAGACCCAAGGCCAAACCCCGGTTAATCCTTCCTATAACATAAGCACCCAGCTAGGCAGTCCTACCGCAGAGTGTTTGTACAACGGTACTGTTGTTTGGAATACCGCCAATGTAAATGATGTGTTGGTAACCGTTTCCGATCCGGATTTAAACAGCAACAATTACTACGGCAACGACACCGTTTTTGCCAGCGGAGACAACGGCAACCAGACCGTAGGATGGATACAGCCGGAAAAGCCTTATCGCTTTACTTTATGGGAAGTAAATCCCGCCCAAGGCGGCCAGTCGCAGTCTTTCCGCGTATACAACGAAGGCAGACAAAGTTATATGGTTAAATTGCTTAGCGAATCCTGGATGCCGGCCGGAGCTGCTTTAAATTGCGGCAGCCCCACAACTCCTTCCGAGGAAAGTTTTAATTTATCCATTAGCATGACGGATATTTGTGCCAATACGAACGTGCCTGTTTTTACCGTAAGCAATGCCACGGCCGGGTTAATTGGTAAGCAAATTTTATGGAGTTCTTCTTTTAATAACAATCCTACTTTGGAAGTGGATACCTATTATGGACATACTGTTGGAAGCAATGGTTCCTGGTCAGGTCCCGGCGGAGTATTTAACCATAATCAAAATGAAAGCCAAATAGGGTCTTGGACAAAGACCGCAAAAATAAACGGTGTATCACGAACTGTGCCTTTTAGGGTAAAAAATTGCAGTGAACCGGTTGACCCAACTCCTGTTGTGCAAACTTTGATTTGCAGCCCCCAAAACCGTACTACTGAGCCTTATACTTCCGTAAATTTCACCGCTTCCGGCGGTACCGGAGTTTATAATTGGACCGCCATAGGTTCCACAAAAGTAATTGGCAGCGGCAGAGATTTTGCCACTTCCTATGCTTCAAGGGGCAGTTATGAAGTCAGGGTTATTAGCGGCACTCAAAGCGCCAGTTGCGGAGTTACTGTTAGTGTTCCGGCAACCCTGGTATGTTCTCCTTTAAACCAAAACGCGCAAGTTAATCAATTTGTGAACTTAACCGCAACCGGCGGCGAAGGCGCTTACCAGTGGACAATTACCGGCGGAAATCCCCAGGTTGGCACCGGTTCAAGTTTTTCTACTCGCTTTACCAATCCCGGTAATTATCCTGTAGCGGTTCATAGCGGCGGCCAAACTGTTTATTGTAATGTAAATGTTTCTCAAACCACTGTTCAGCCTAACCCTCTTACTTGTTCAGCTTCTGCCAGTTCAATTCTTGCCGGACAATCCGTTAGCTTTACCGCTGCCGGCGGCGAGGGCGCGTTTAGCTGGAAAGTAAACAATGCTTCGGTTAGCGGAAATTCCTCAAATTACACAGCTACTTTTAATCAGGCCGGTTCCTATGTTGCCACGGTAACTCGCGGCAGCCAGTCCGTAAATTGTCCGGCTGTGGCTGTTACTCAGCCTGCTCAGACGCCAACTTTAACTTGCTCGGCTTCGGCTACCAATGTCCAAACCGGACAGGTGGTTAATTTTACCGCCCAAGGCGGGGAAGGCGCTTATAGCTGGAATGTAAACAACACCAATGTTGGCAACAATTCTTCCGCCTATTCCGCCGCTTTTTCCCAAGCCGGTACTTATAATGTAAGAGTTACGCGCGGAACTCAGACTGCCAATTGCCCGACTGTGGTCGTTGTAAACCCAGCACCGGTATGCGTGCCAAACACCAATGGTGTTATTTCCGCTTCGGCGATTTCCGAATTATTTGGTGGCAAGTACAGCACAAACATTTCCTGGTCTTTTTCCGGAAATAATCCTGTTAAAGTAAGTTATATAAATCCCGACAACGGTCAGGAAGTCGTATTTGTTGCCTCTGTTAATCAGTCGGGCAGCAAGCAGTTTAATAATTTTGATCCTAACAAGGATTATGTTTTTAAGCTCTATGATTTGTCCAGTTGCGGCGGATTAATGTCCACTTTTGTCCTGCGCAAAACCACAAGCACTGTATGCGTGCCAAACTCTAACTTTGCTTTAAATGTCAGCAATGTGGTCAAATCCGGTTCAACTTACAATGCCACCTTAAACTGGACTTCTACGGGCAGTCATCAAATTAAAATTTCCCAGAATTCCACGGGCAATGTTATAGCGACGGGAAATAACACCGGCTCATTTACTGTTACCGGTTTGGCCTTGGGTTCAAGCCACAGCTTCTACATGATAGACGCGGAGTGTAACACTACACTTGCGACTGCCACGGTAAATATTCCAGCGGAAACTTCTACGGGTGGCAATTGCAACAACAGCACCAATTCCTGCAATAACAATAACAATACCACAACGGTAACCGGCAACAACAATAACACCGTTACTAACAACACCAATATTAACGGAAATAACAATACGGTTAACAATGTAAATACTTGCGTAAATAATTCCTGCAATAACTGGTATTACATAACCAACCAAGGTAGCACGGTTCCTGCCAATGAATTCCGCCAGCTGGCTATAACGAAGTCTGTTCGAAGCCAAAACGGTTCGTTTACAAACTCAGTTACGGTAAATGGAAACGATACCGTTGAATTCCAAATTGTGGTTACCAATTCCGGCAACCAGGTTGTAAACAATGTTCGTGTTACCGACTATTTGCCGACAGGGTTGTCTTATGTTTCAGGGAACGATTACCAGAATTATTATGTTGGCAGCCTTATGGCCGGACAAAGCCGCACCTTAACCTTCCAAGTTCGCGTAAACGGAAGCGTTTCTAACGGCATTCAAAATATTGCCAGAGTTAGCGGCGATAGCGTAAGCGAAGTCCAAGATGACGCTTGGGTTTTCACCACCAATGTGGCCGGTGGAAATGTAAGCCTTACCTATAGCAAGAAAGCTTGGAACGATACTAAAAATATTGACGCCCAAAGCACCCCGGCTGCCCGCGAGGACTATATTACTTACACACTTACAGTGACCAATTCCGGTAATACTCCGGCCAATAGCTTTGTAATAACCGACGATTTGTCGCAGGTGTTGCCTTACGCGGATATTGTGGACAACGGCGGAGGCCAGATTTCCGGAAACGTTATAACTTATCCTGCCGTAACTATTCCGTCCGGCAGTACCGTAACCAAGAGCTTTAAGGTTCGCGTTAAATATTATTTGGCGCAAAACCTAAGCTATGTAATGACTAACACTTATGGCAATACCGTAACGGTGCGCGTAAACACCCCGCAAGTTTTGGGCGCTTACGTAGCCCCCAAAACCGGGTCTGATGCCATGACTGCCGGCATATTTGCCGCTGCTTTAACCGGTCTGTTCGCGGCTTTCAAAAAGCGCGAAACCTTGCTTGGTTTGCTGCTCGGCCAATAATACATAAATAAAATATAAAACCGTCCCGCCAACGCCGGGACGGTTTTATTGTAATCTCAAGGATCCCCCTTGCTAGGCCCTAGTAAAGGGAATCCTTGACTATTTTTGACTCTATTTTTTTGTCATGATACTATAATTATAGACATTTAAATTTCGGTAAAATCAAAACAAAAACAGCCATTTTCGAGCTGTTTTTATTTGTTTCGGGCAATAAAATAATATTTAATTAGTTGACCAATAAACTTATTTAATGGTTCTATGGACAATAAATATTTGGAAGATTTAATAGCCGAAGTTAAACAGCGGGGAGGGGGAATTTTATTAAGCGTACACGAAAAGCCGGAAGCCGTGGTTTTGACTTTAGAAAAATACAATGAGTTAATAAGCGAATCGGCAAATAAGCTTATAAGCCAATCGGAAAATCAGAAAATCAGTAATTCAGAAAATGAGAAAATTTCATGCACGGTTTTGGTTACGGGCGGGGCCGGGTATATTGGCGCGCACGTGGCGAGGAGCCTTTTAAAAGCCGGCCATAAAATAGTTGTTTTGGACAATCTTTCCACAGGCAAAAGAGAAAATATACCCGCGGAGGCAAAGTTTATAGAGGGTAATGTGGGGGACATGAATTTACTTCGCGACGTGTTTGCCAATGAGCATATAGATTTTGTCATTCATATGGCAGCCAGCATAGAAGTCGGCGAGTCTGTTGAAAAGCCCGGCGATTATTTAAGCAATAACGTTTTAAATACGGCTGTACTGTTAAAGGCAATGGATGAATCCGGAGTGAAAAAAATTGTTTTTTCATCCACCGCGGCAGTGTATGGGCAGCAGCAGGAAATGCCAATTAGGGAAACGGCAAGTTTGGATCCAAATAATCCATATGCCTATTCCAAATTTTTGGCTGAAAAATTGATTGAGTATTATTGTCAATTTTCCGGTTTTCAGGCGGTTGTTTTCCGCTATTTCAACGCGTGCGGGACTGATTTTGACGGCAGCATTAGCTCTGCCCACGAAAGCCATTTAATTCCAAATGTTTTAAAAGTGGCCCGGGGTGAAAAGCCGCATCTTACTGTTTTTGGGAACGATTATGATACTTTTGACGGTACATGCGTTCGGGATTATGTGCACGTACTGGACATTGCCCAAGCGCATACCGCGGCCATTTTACACATGCCGGAGTTGGATAATTTTTCTGTAATTAATATTGGCACCGGCAGGGGTTATAGCGTGGAGCAGGTTGTTAATTGCGCTTCTGAGATTTTAAACCGCATAATTCCCATGGAAATCGGGCCGCGCAGAATAGGCGACGCGCCCGTTACTGTTGCCAATGATGAACGAATGAAAAATTTGTTGCGTTTTTCGCTAAAATACAGCGATCTGGAGACAATAATAAAAACCAGTTGGGAAGCGAAATAGCCAAGCTTTCGGATGTAAAAATATATTGCTTTTAGGCCCAAAATGTTTGAATTTTTCCATGGCGCATTTATCTTTTGCGCGGTTTTTTGCTATAATTATGACAGTAAAATCGTCAATAAATTAAACACAAATTCCATGCAAAAACTTTCCGTGGTAATTCCTGCTTATAATGAAGGAGCTCGTATTACAGCGACGCTTAAGGAAGTTAATGAATTCTTGTCTGGGCAGCCATATGAGTCGGAAATTGTAGTAGTAAATGACGGATCCACCGATAACACTTCCGCGGTTATTGAAGAACTTTGCGGCCAAATTCCGCGCATAAGATTTATAGATAATAAGCAAAATCAAGGTAAAGGAGGCGTGGTTAAACAAGGAATGCTTAGGGCAAACGGAGATATTCGGGTTTTTATGGACGCGGATAATTCCACTAAAATAAATGAAATAACCAAATTTTTACCTTTTTTCGAACAGGGTTTCGATATTGTGGTTGGTTCCAGGCGAATTCAGGGCTCAAAAATCGCGGTGCACCAGCCTTGGATTAGAGATTTTTTGGGCGGCGTGTTCCGCTTTATAGTCCATACGCTGGTGCCGGTTAGGGTAACCGATACCCAGTGCGGCTTTAAGGCATTTACCGAGAAGGCTGCCATGGTAATATTTCCCAAGCAGACAATATACCGCTGGGCGTTTGACGTGGAAATTTTGGCGTTGGCCAGGCGGGCGAAATTCAAAATACAGGAAGTTCCCATTACCTGGATAAACGACGAACAGAGCCATGTAAAGTTTTCCGGCATGGTAAAAATGCTTTTTGAGGTTCTGCAAACGAGAATTAATTTATGGACGGGGAAATATAAATAGTACGGCGAATGAAAAAGACCATCCTATTTTGTTTGATTTTTATGTTGCTGGCCGCTCAATTTTTTTTGGGGCCGTTTTTTGGCGTCGCAATGACAAAAGCGGAGAGCGTTGAAAAATGGTATGTTGTAAAACTAAACAAAGCAGAAGACGAAAAATATTTGCGCCGAGTTGCTCTAGCGTTTGAAAAAAGATTTTCCTTTAGCGACCGCAAAAATTTTAAAAACATATACTCCATTCGTTCCGGTTTGGGGCTTTTGGAAATTCAAAGTAGGCTGTACGGCCACATAGAATACGCGCATGCCGACGCTGAACTTAATGTGGAAGACATAAGTGTTTCTTCCCTGACCGTAACCAATGATCCCGGTTACACGGCAAATCCGGCAGATATAGATAAGCAGTGGGCATTGCCGAAAACCGGTTTTTTAGACGCTTGGGAAATAACCAGGGGCAGTAGCGGAAATGTGGTGGCAATTGTAGATACCGGAATTGATTTTACCCATGAAGATTTAAAAGCATCAAATTCGGTTAAAGGCTTTGATTTTATTGGCCGGCAAAACATTGAAGCATATACTAATTCCGATGACAACGGTCATGGGACCCTCATTGCCGGAATATTGGCGGCGACACCCCAAAATGGACTCGGGATTGCAGGCACAAACTGGCAGGTAAGCGTTATGCCCATTAAGGCACTTGATAAAGAAGGCAGGGGAAAGTCTTCAGATATAGCGGAGGCGATAGTATGGGCTTCGGATCATGGAGCGAATATTATAAATCTCTCTTTAGGAGGTATTGGTTTTGGTCACGATACTACCTTGGCAAATGCCATAGCATATGCTTTTGGGAAAAATGTCGTTATTATTGCGGCGGCCGGAAATGACTCCGCGGATAATGGATTAAATTTGGATCAAAATCCGTTATACCCCATATGCGATGACAATAACTTAAATATGGTTATTGGCGTAACTGCTTTGGACGCTTCCGACAGAAAGCCTTCTTTCGCGAATTTCGGGAAAAATTGTATAGATGTAGCGGCACCGGGCAAGCGCATACTTTCCACAATAAATCGCGATCCAGTTACAGGAAATGCTTCACCAAATTCTTATGCCTATGCTTCAGGCACCAGTTTGGCAGCGCCATTTGTCGCGGGCCAGGCCGCGCTTATTCGGACTTTGTATCCGCTCGCGACAAACGAGCAGATACGTGATAGGATTATAGCCACTACAGAACCTGTTTACGGAGATAATTTTCCAGATTGCCAGGGCATATCGTGCCGCGCACTGGTAGGCAGTGGCAGAATAAATGTAGAGCGCAGTTTGGAAACCGAAATACCAGTTCAGTATTTAAAGGAAGGAGAGTTGGTAAAAAGTGACATAAGTCCGTTAGTTTATCTTATTTCCGGCGGGCAAAAGCGAATTATTTCTTCTTTTGTTATGAATCAGAGGTTTTTAGGCAAATCTGTTCGAACGGTAAATCAGGCATTGCTAAACGCCAGCCCGGACGGATCGTACGCGCTGCCTGAAGAAAATACTTTGGTGAAACGCGAAGGCGAAAATACCGTCTATATTATTTTGAGAGGTAAAAAATTGCCCGTAACCTATTCGGTATTTGTGCAACAAAATCTGGATTTTGCTAAGGTTAATACCGTAAGTTTTGTCGAATTGGATAGCTGGCCAATTGGTAATTTTTTATCGCCTACAGAAGGTACATTGTTAAGGACGGCCAAAAATAAAACCGTGTATTGGGTGGTAAATGGCGTGCTGCACCCAATAAATTATAATTTTTATTTAGACAGGGGTTTGAATGTTTTTCCGGTCATGTATGTTAGCGATAGCGATATTCCCGGATTTGCCAAAGGCGAAGCTTTTATAAAATAAATTGAAATATAAGGTAGTATTGGTTGAGTGTTGTATTAAAAAAGAAACTTGCCATTAAAACTTAAAGAATTGGAGAAAATTATGCTTAAAACAAAAAAAATAATAGCGTCTATTCTTATTTTTTTAGGTGGGCTTATGCCTTTTTCTGCTTTTGCTCAAGTGGATGTCGCGTTTAATCCGGGTAATCTGATAGACGATTTGGTGTTTAGTGATGTTCAAACTTTTGGCGGAGCGGAAGGCATACAAAAATTTTTGGAAAGTAAGGGCTCACTTTTGGCAAATACGGAAATGAATTTTTTACTGAAACTAAAAGAGCCGGGTAGCGTCCAGCTCAAAACCGGATTGGAAGATCCTCAGCCAAATTTGGGGCGGTTAAGAACAGCTGCTGAGCTTATTTGGGACGCTTCACGCCAAAGCGGCCTTAACCCACAGGTTATACTGGTTACTTTAAACAAGGAGCAAAGTTTAATTTCCGGGCACCAAAATTCAAGTCCGGAGCGGCTACAGAGAGCATTAGATTTTGCCATGGGCTTTGATTGTCCCGATTCAACCGGATGCAGTACCAGCATGCTGCCGGGCTTTTATTTTCAGCTGTTTGGCAATTATGATTCGGAAGGTAATAGGTACTTAGGAGCGACAAAAAGTTTAATGCGGTCCTTCAATACCGAAGGAGGACGCGGTCCGGCTATTGACCAGCAGGGCACGGTTAAAGGATCAACGGGGAGCACGCGAACGGCGAAAGTGGGGGACATTGTTATTTTTAATAATGATTCATCTTCCGCCTTTTCCCCGCCGCCGCAAAGTATTGTAACCCTTGCTAACCGCGCGACAACCGCTTTGTATAGGTATACCCCCCATATTTTTAACGGCAATTATAATTTTTGGCGATTTTTTAACGAATGGTTCAAGTATCCCAGTGGAACTATTTTAAAATTGAGCGGCGGCAGCGAAGCATACATTGTTCAAAATGGAAGTAAAATGTTGGTACCGGCGTTTGTGGCTGCTGCCCGGAAGTTAAATTTGGGCAGCGCAATAACGGTTTCACCTACCGAGTTTGGGAATATACCGACCGCGGAAATGCTTGGGCCGGATGACAATACTATTGTGAAAGTAGATGGCGAAGTCCAGGCCTATGTATTTATAAATAATATTAAGCATCCGGCTTCAGATTTTGTAATTAGCCAGAGAGGTTTGGATCCGCTGAAGGTTTTGGCCATAACGGCGCAAGAAGCGCAATTGTTTAAAAATGGATCCATTTTAACTCCGGCCGATGGTACGGTTATTCGAGGGGAAAAGGATCCGGCTGTCTATTTGGTTGAAAATGGACTGCTAAAACTGTTTTCCGGGTATACATTTAGTCAGCGCAAAATTTTAGCCAAGCAAATTACTATTGTGCCAGACGCGGAAGTTGTAACCTATCCCAAGCAGGGTTTCGTAGCTCCCCTAGATAAAACATTAATAAAATCCGCGAGTAGCAATACGGTTTATACGGTGGAGAAGGGTTTTAAGCGGCCATTGACCGCCGAATTATTTAAGAATTTGGGACTAAGCTTTAAAAATGTTGTTACTCTTTCCTCGGATGAGGTGAATGGTTTAACCATTGGTGCCTTTGCCACACCGAAAGAAAAAACTTGGCTAGCCAATGCCAGTACCGGCGAGCAGTTTTTGTTTAAGGACGGGTCACTTCATCCAATATCCGCGTTTGTGGCCAAGCAAAGGAGAATTACTCCGGATTACAAATTCAGCCAGACGGAAATACAGGAATGGCAAATTGGCATGCCGTATCCGCCTAAGGACGGAACTGTCATAAAGGGAGATAATTCCAAGACAGTTTATTATGTCAGTAAGGGACAGCTGCGGCCAATGACTGAAAAGGCTTTTAAAGCCAGGAGACTGACGGCTAAAAGCATTAACATATTGCCGCAAGCTGAAGTCGACAACTACGCTAAAGGCGAAACTTTGGAAAAATAACTAATATGTAAAAATGGCCCACACCGCAGTGTGGGTCTTTTAGTTGCACATTTATTTTAATTTCAAGCTCCATTCTAATAAAAACATAATGTTACTCTCCCATAGTAATGATTTATAAATAATTTTCTCAAACATTAACTATCAACTAAGTTCGCAATTGCGAACTTAGTTGATTAGTGTGGCGAAAGATGGTGTTTGAGATATCAGCGAGAATGGATACATCCTTCGCATAATCATAATCGGGCGTTATTAAAATGGCTAATAGCTTGCATAACCAAACACCGGCGTTATGGTAAATTGGGTCAAAAAATACGCTACCCTGTCCTCATTTTTTACGGCCGTAAAAAATGAGGACAGGGGGTTTTCAGCCTAGTTCCTTTACTTAGATCTTTCAACTTAAATCTATTCCCCAATGATGCTATAATTAAGGCATGTCTGAAAGCGCGTCAAAAAACATTTTTTGGCTGGCAGTTTCTCGCGCGGCAGCCCTGGTGCTGCTGTTTTTTGCTTATGCCAGCTTGTTTAGATATTTGGGCCCTAAAGCCTACGGCCAGTATCAGTTCGCGCTTTCCTATGTCCTTATATTTTCGACGGTTGTGGATTTTGGCGTCCAGCAGTTCATGACTAAAAAAATGGCAGAGGATGAACCTAATACCAGAAAATATTTTCAAAATTTCATAGCTTTTGAAGTTATAGCCTCCCTGGCTCTTTACGCCTTGCTTATTGCCATAGCTTATTTTAAAAACTTTGAGCCAATTGTATTTAAGGCTGTTGCTATAACAGGGTTAGGAATGGTGGCCAATTCGCTATGCTACCCGTTTTTGTCGGTGCTAACCGCCAGGCAGGATTTAAAAAAAGTGGCGTTTATAAACTTTTTAAATTCCCTGGTCAATATTACAATTATTTTTCTTGCCGTTGCTTTTAAAAAATACATTATTTTTTTGGCCAGCATCCAGTTGGTGTTTGGGATATTGGACTTAATTTTATACCGCGTTTATGTTGGAAAATTTTTGCCAGGACCATTGTTTGGGAATTTTTTTCGTAAAAGTACGCCTGGTTTAAATGGTGAAAAATTAACCTTTTTCGATGCCGCGGCCATAATAAATATTTTAAAATCCGCTTGGCCGTTTGCTTTGCTGGTCGGGTTTAGCGCCATTTATAACCGCATAGACGTAATTATAATTACCAAACTTTTAGGTTACACCCAAACCGGACTTTACTCGGCGGCCTATAAGTTTTTTGACATTCTAAACTTTTTTCCGGCCTCCGTCAGTCATGTGCTGTTTCCGGTCTTGGCCGGGCTTATGGCGAAAAATTTGATATCGGACGTTAAGGCCACGTTGGAAAAATATTTGAAACTTATGATCGCGGCAGCCTTGCCAATGGCAGTCGGCGGAATGCTGCTTTCAAAGCAATTGATGCTGCTTATAGCGGGCAAGGATTTTGAGGCCTCCGCCCCGGTTTTATCTATTTTAATATGGTCAATCGCCATTCTGTTTATTTATATTCCGGTCAATTCTTTAATTATTTCTCAGCTTACAAAGAAAGCCATGGTAATTACCGGCCTGAATGTTTTGGTAAATATAATCGGCAACATAATTTTAATTCCCATATACGGTATTTTAGGCGCGGCCATAATGACGGTTGTTAGCGAATTAATCCAAGGGATATTCTATTTTTATTTTGTGAGAAAAAATATAGCGAATTTTAAATTTTTCTCAATTTTATGGAAGCCGGTTTTGGCATCGGCCATTATGGGCGGGGCTATTTGGCAGGTTAGGGAAATGAATTTGGTGGCATTGGTTTTTGTTGGAGCAGTTGTATACGCGCTAAGCTTACTCGCGTTAGGATTTATTAAGAAAGAAGATTTTAACATTATAAAAAGGCTCAAAGTCGGGTTGACCTGAGCCTTGCTAGAAAAACTTGCGCCTAGTCCTCGTATTCCATTTCTTCTGCGTCTAGCGAGAGTGTACGGATTGCTCCGCCGACGAGTTCGTGCACTATGGTGAGAAAGAGGGCAATTAGAAACCCTGTAAGGTAGCCGTACATTATGCCACATACGAAGCCGCAGCCGAAAATGGAAATTGTTACGTTGCGGAAGTAGGCTTCGAACTTCCCTGGCCTTGTTGCAGATATTTCGGTCCTTTCGTAGTTCCAGCCAATTGTAAGGACTATAGAAAGGGGAAGTATCATGAGCGGTAGCGTCAAAAGACCGGTAAGGAAAACCGGGATTGGCGAGCACAGAAGTCCGGCACACATCCATTTAAACCAGGATTTTGGGTCAAGCAGTTTCACAGATTGAGGCTCGAAAGTCATGAGTCCCAAAACTGCTCCGAAAAATCCAATGCCGGAAATGTCCAGTAATGTCCTGTTAAAGGGTATTTGCAGGCTGTGAAGGCCACCAAGCAGGAAAATAGGTGGCGGGTGTGCGGGTGTAGCAATGTGCCAGAATATGGCGGACAAAAGCATGGCCCCAAAAGTTATGCAGAATGTTTTTATCACGCAGCCTCCTTTGGCTTAAAACAATTATACAATAGTTGTGAATTTAATAAAACAAGGCAAAAAAGAAAGGATAATGGTATTTGGCACCTTTGATATTTTGCACAAAGGGCATATTAGCTTTTTTAAACAGGCGCGAAAACTTGCTAAAAAACCGTATTTGATTGTCTCTGTCGCGCGGGACAAAAATGTAAAAAAAATTAAAGGTCTCAGTCCGACAAATAACGAACGCAAGAGGTTGGCGGTTGTAAGAGTATCAAGATTTGTAAATGAGGCAGTGCTTGGTGGCCTAAAAAATCACATAACACATATCATACAGCAAAAACCCCACATAATTGCCTTAGGTTATGACCAAAAGGCATATGTAAAAGGCCTTGGAAAGGCTTTGAAAGCTAAAGGGTTACCTGTTACAATTAAAAGGCTTAAGGCTTTTAAGCCTCGTTTATATAAATCATCTAAATTATTGCCCTATGAACAGAAAAAAGTCTAATAATGAAGACCCGGTTTTTAACCAGTTAGATGCAGGCCCGCTTTTTAAAAATGTACCTGGCATGAAAATAGGCCCTGACACTGAACATAGTCGGCCGACATTCAAACAAGTGGAAAGCAAGCCGGAGCAAACTGACTTTGATTTTTCTGAAGAGCCGGTTTTGTATTTGCCGCCGGACGACCAATCTGAACCCCATAAAGATCCAAATAATTACTCTATTCACTAATGACTATTGGCATAGAGGCAGAACGGGCCAATACGCCCCATAAAACCGGAGTTGAGCATTACGCCAAGCAGCTAATTTTGCATTTGGCTGAAGTAGATAAGGTCAATTCTTATATATTATACCTTCGCACTCAGCCGGAGGAGTGGTTTTTAGCTTTGCCTAAAAACTTTCGTATTAAAGTCATGCCCTTTCCGCTTTTTTGGACTCAAGTCAGGCTTTCTTGGGAAATGCTTACCAGCCCGGTTGATGTCCTGTTTATTCCCGCGTCGGCTTTGCCCCTTGTGCATCCCAAAAAATGTGTTGTTACCATTCACGACATTGCCTGGAAATATTACCCCGAAACCTTTACGCCATTTATGCGTTGGTTTCTGGAGTGGTCAACCAAGTTTGCCGTTAATAATGCCTCGCGCATAATAGCGGTATCTTCGGCAACTAAAAAAGATCTCGTAAATGAGTACAATATATCGGAAGAAAAAGTTTCTGTGGTTCATCATGGATTTGAGCAAACAAATACGCTAATAAGCAAATCAGCTGATAAGCTAATAAGCAAATCAGCAAATCAGCTAATAAGCAAATCACAAAACCAATTAGTTAATAAATTACCAACACCTTACGTTTTATTTCTTTCTACGTTGCAGCCAAGAAAAAATTTAGAGCGTCTAATAGACGCTTTTCGTATGTTAAAAACCGAACTGCCCGACTTGCCGCATAAGCTTGTGGTTGTAGGTAAGCCCGGGTGGCGTTTTGAAAGCATTTTGCAAAAACTGGAGGCCAATAAAGATATTGTTATATATAAAAATTATGTTTCAGACCGAGAGCGCCTGGAAATATTAAAAGGAGCAGACGTATTGGTCCAGCCTGCTTTGTATGAAGGTTTTGGTATGCAAATATTGGAAGCTTTTGCCTCCGCTGTGCCCGTGGCTTGTTCCAATGTTTCCAGCCTGCCGGAAGTTGCCGGGGAGGCGGCCGTATATTTTAACCCGGAAAATGTTGCTGACATGAAGCAGTCCCTTAAAGCATTGCTGCTGGATGAATCACTCAAGCATGACATGACACAAAAAGGCTATGTCAGGCTTAACGAGTATTCTTGGGAAAAGTGCGCGAAGGAAACGTTGTCAATTTTAAATAATACCCGGCATGCATAATTTTTCAAGAAAATTTTATATAGCCATACTGGTTGTTTGGCAACTATTTTCCGTGCTTCTAATGGCTGTGTTTGGCTGGCCAACTTGGCTTGTATGGGTGAATATGGCCATTGTAATGCTTTATATTGTTTTTCGGCCACTCGAGGAAGGTGTATACGTGCTTGTGGCCTCCTTGCCGGCCATGGTCATTGTGCCTAACGGTTTTTTTGAAACATTGTCAGCCTGGCGGCCGCTGGTGGCCTGGCTTTTTGTAGTTTGGTTTTTTAAGGAAAATAAATTTAGTTTAAAACGCATAGTGTTTTTGCCTTGGGATCGGTATTTGTATGCCTTTGGCGCGCTTATACTTATTAGCAGTATTTGGTCGTCATTTCGATTGCCAGCACTAATGCAATTTTTGTTCTTTTTTAATATTTTTTTGTTTTATTTCGTCATGGTCCAAACTATTCAAACTAAAGAGCAGGTGCTCGCGCTTTTTAGGTACGCGGCCGTAAGTTTATCGGTTTTTATTGCCGCGGGTTTTGGGCAGTTAGCTTACACTTTTTTTACGCCACTGGACACTTTTTGGGTTTTTTGGGCGACCACATTTACACAAGCGTATTATGGAGTGAATTTTGCCGTCGTTTCTCTGTATTCCAATTCTTGGTTTTCATTTACCGATGGGCGTCAGCTGCGCATGTTTGGCATAATGCCGGATTCGCAGTCGTTTGCCTATTTGTGTGTTTATGCAATTGGTATAGGCGCCGCGCTAACCATGGGTGCATCCCAGAGACTTCGCCGCTTTATTTGGTCTGGAATCCGTTTTGCTTCGTTGGCGCTAATTTTGTCCGGCACGCGAGCCGTGTGGGTGGGAATGCTTGCCCCGCTTTTGGCAATAATAATTTCGTACGCAAAAACTTTTTTGAGGCCAGCTGTTAAAACTTTTTTTTGGCCGCTTTTAATTATTGTTGTATTATTTGCAATTTCTCCTCTCATAAATAGGGGGCTGGCATTTGTACGCGCCGGAGGGGTGTTTGAAGAAAATTTCTTAAATCGCGCCCAGAGCATTTACGATTTAAATGAAACTTCCAACGCGGGGCGTATACTTATATGGAAAGAAAGCGCACGCTATGCCATTTCGCATCCACTTGGAACCGGGGCGGCAAATTTTTTAGTTTCGGCGGCTACGCCCGAAGCGTTGGCAAATGTTAAATATGAACTTTTGGCGGAACAAAAAAACTTGCGGTATAATTTGCCGCAAAAGTACGTTACAGCTCATAACTTGTATTTACATATCGCCGTTGAGCTTGGTTGGCTTGGGTTGGTTTTGTTCGCGCTTTTTTGGCTAACAGTTTGCCGGGAGTTTTGGAAATATGTGAAAGTAAACCAAAAAGAAAACACAATCTGGCTGTTTTTGGTACTGCAGGCGGGTTTGGTTTTTTTGTGGCTTGCGGCGGCGGCTTTTTTTGACGTTACCTGGTACAATGACAAGGCTCTTATATTTTTCTTTTTAGAATTGGCGGCCTCCGGAGCTATTTTAAGAAATATTAAGACTGAAGGTATAATTGGAAATGAATTAACAGGTTTTGTCGGCCCAAAAAGCGGCCGCGGGTAGGCCCTAAAATTTAATTATGTCAAAAGTTACCATAGTCCAAGTAATATACAATAACCGCCAGTGGATTGAACCGGTGTTTTCGGCTATTTTTAACCAGACTTTCAAGGATTTTAATGTTGTAGCTGTAATTTCCGGAAATAATGACGGCTCAAAAGAGTTACTTGCGTCAAAATTCCCTAACGTCGAAATAATAGATCCGGGATATAATATTGGTTTTGCAAAAGGCCATAATTTGGTATTCGATAGATACTGCAACCCCTCCCTTAATCCCTTCCCTCATGAGGGGAGGGATGGGGGAGAGGTTGAATTTTTTCAGCTTGTGAACCCGGACCTAATTTTAGAGCCGAATTACATAGAAGAGATGCTAAAGGTATTTGAGGACGGGAAAGTGGGGGCGGCGACGGGGAAACTGTATCAATTTAAAGATTTAAAGATTCAAAAACATGATGACGCGCCCACAAGGGGAATCCTTGTGCGGCACAAGGATTCCCCTTGTGTTTTGGATACAACAGGAGTCAGTATAAGCAAATCGGGGCGGGCGAGGGACAGGGGACAGCACGAAGAAGATAGGGGGCAATTTGACGCATCAATTTTTGTTGACGCGGTCTCAGGTGCTGGCGCTATGTACCGTGCTTCGACTTTGCAGGCTATAAGCTATCCGCTAAACGCTAACCACTATGAATATTTCGATGAAGATTTCCATTCGTATTGGGAGGATGTGGATTTAAGCTGGCGAATGACAAATAAAGGTTGGAAGCATGTGTTTGTTCCGAGCGCGATTGGCTATCACGGACGTACGGCCGGGTCTTCGAAAGGCGGGTACAAAGATGTTTTAGGATTCATAGCTCATCACAGTAAAATTCCCGAAAAAATAAGGCAGTTAAATTACAAAAACCATATCTTTATGTATATAAAAAATTCCCCGTGGTTTTATCCGCAGTTTTTTGTTCGAGAATTCGCCATGTTTTTGTATGTAGTGCTGTTTGAAATTTCAACCCTGCGGGTACTGCCAGAGATGCTGAGTAAAATTACTTTAATGTGGAAGAAAAGAAAATTCGCACAAAAATTTAAGATTAAGCCGGTATAATATATTATGGTGGACATTTCCGTAGTTATTCTCGCGTATAAATCTAAAAAACACTTGAGCGTGCTTTTGCCATCCTTGTGGTCTAGCGAGGACGTTGTTTTTAGCAAGACGGCTCAGTCCAAGAAATATTTTGGCGAAGTTATTGTGGTCGATAACGGCTCGGGCGACGGCACTTATGAATGGCTTAATGCTGAATTTCGCGATTTGAAGGAACAAGGTTTTTTTGTAACCGCCATACGAAACGGCAATACCGGTTTTGCTAGCGGAAATAATATTGGAATAAACCAGGCCAAAGGACGCTATATTCTGCTTTTAAATCCCGATACGGAAGTATTTCCTAATACTTTGAGTATAATGATTGAGCTAATGGAAAGGCGCCCTGAAATAGGGATTTCCGGCTGCAAGCTGCTAAAGGCGGATGGCAGTCTGGATTTAGCTTGCCGACGCAGGTTTCCAAATCCATGGAGCGGTTTTGCCAGGCTGTTTTTAAAAAATACTTCAAATTACAATTATTCCAATTTGCCTGAGGATATGGAAATGGAAGTTGACAGCGTGGTAGGTGCTTTTATGCTTATTCGCCGCGAGCTGTTTAGTCATATTGGGCTTTTGGACGAAGACTTTTTTATGTACGGTGAGGATTTGGATTATTGCTGGCGGGCTAAATTTGCGGGGTATAAAGTGTGGTACTGTCCTAAAGCCCAAGCGCTGCACTACAAAGGAGAATCATCCAAAAAAATCCCTTTCCTGGCTTTAAGGTGGTTTCATGATTCCATGTGGATTTTTTACCGCAAGCACTATAAAACGCGGTATCCTTTTTTCTTAAATTGGTTTGTATGGCTTGGAATTTACGGCAGGCTGGCATTTTTGACTTTTATTAACATGTTTAAAGCGGAGCCGAGGGTAAGCAAATAAAGGCATTCCCGCCTGAAAAGCTTTGAGTCGGGCTTTTTTTCTGGTATACTGTTTTTATATTAGCTGTAATTATTTATCATGGAAAATTTATTAAACCAATCTGAACCTGAATTGCAAAAACCGCGGCCTAAGGGCAGCGCTTTATTAATTTTACTCTTAATTATTGCTGCTTTTGGCATGGGTTTCCAGACCGGGAAAAAGGGGTATGTATTTCAGCCAAAAGAGTTTAAGATTGTAAATCAACAGAACCAGCCCAAAGATGTAAATTATCAGCTTTTGTGGGACGCCATAGACGTGGTAAACACAAAATACATTGAACGGCCGGTAGACCAGCAGAAAATTTTGTACGGTGCCATTCGAGGGGCTGTGCAGGCTACCGGTGACCAATATACAGATTTTTTTGAACCCAAGCAGTCAGAAAATTTTAAAACCGATTTACAGGGAGAGTTCACCGGCATTGGGGCCGAAATATCCAGGCGTGGAGGCGTGATTGTGGTTGTTGCCCCGCTGGACGGTACGCCGGCCCATAAGGCAGGGCTTTTGCCAAAAGACATAATTGCGGAAGTAAATGGAAAGAGCACTCAGGAATGGTCTGTGGAGGAAGCGGTAAGCGAAATTCGCGGCCCAAAGGGCACGCAGGTCAAACTTACTATTTTACGTGAGGGTAAGGAAAAGCCCATGGAGTTTTCCATAACCAGAGACAAAATAGAAGTAAAAAGTGTGAAATGGGAAATTAAGGAAATTGACGGCAAAAAAATAATGGTAATTGGTATTAGCAAGTTTGGCGCGGATACCAAAAAATTATTTGACCAGGCAGCGCAGGAGGCCCTTACCAAGGCGGTCAATGGCATTGTGCTCGATTTGCGTAATAATCCGGGTGGGTATTTAAACACCTCGGTGGAATTGGCTTCAAACTGGGTGGAAAATGGCAAACTGGTGGTTAAGGAAAAAAGAGCAGACGGAGAAGACGATTTTAATTCTGCCGGAAATTCCAGATTGGCGGGAATAAAAACGGTAATTCTCATAAACGGCGGTAGCGCTTCGGCGTCTGAAATATTGTCCGGTGCTTTGCATGATTATAAACTGGCTACATTAGTCGGCGAAAAGTCCTTTGGCAAAGGAAGCGTTCAGGAGCTGGTGGATTTGAAAGACGGTAGCGCGGTAAAGATTACCATTGCCAAGTGGATAACACCAGGTGGGAAGAATTTAAATAAGGACGGGCTGGAGCCGGATATCGCGATTAAGCTTACGGAAGAGGATGTGGCGGCAGGTAAAGATCCGCAGATGGAGGCTGCGTTGCAGCAAATAACAAATTCCAAATAACAAATTTTAAATCAAGTCCTAATGTCTAATGACTAAATTTGGGAATTAGTGGGTCCTATATTCATTTGATATTTAAAATGGGAAGACATCCGCGATGGAATTTTATTTAATTTTGGTCAATTTTAATTAATTTAGCTATGCCTAAAATTACAGCACAGGAATTAAGAGAAAAGTATCTTAATTTCTTCAAGTCTAAAAATCATATTATTATACCCTCGTCTTCTTTGGTACCCGAGAATGATGCTACTACTTTATTTACTGGGTCCGGCATGCAACCTATGGTTCCATATTTGTTGGGGGCAAAACATCCAAAGGGAACACGTCTTGCAGATTCACAAAAGTGTTTCCGTTCTCAGGATGTTGAAGAAGTTGGTGATAATAGGCATACTACATTTTTCGAAATGCTCGGAAATTGGAGTTTGGGGGATTATTTTAAAAAGGAGCAAATTTCATGGATGTTTGAGTTCCTAACAGAGCATGTTGGTTTGGATCCAAAATATTTGTATGTCACCGTATTTCGCGGCAAAGAAGATATTGGAATTCCTCGTGATGAGGAGTCTGCCGGAATTTGGCAAGGATTATTTTCAAACAAGGGGATTGAAGCCAAAATTGTTGATTTTTCTGAGCGTGATGGAATGCAAAGCGGTAGGATATTTTATTACCCCGAGGAAAAGAATTGGTGGTCACGAGCTGGGATAACATCTCATATGCCGGTAAATGAACCTGGTGGTCCCGATTCTGAAATGTTTTGGGATTATGGCGAACATCTTAAAATTCATGAAAGTTCTCCTTACCACAACTTGCCTTGTCATGTTAATTGTGACTGCGGTCGTTTTTTAGAAATTGGCAACAACGTTTTCATGGAGTATGTTAAAACTGAGAATGGTTTTAAGAAGCTCGAAAATCAAAATGTAGACTTTGGAGGTGGCTTGGAGCGTATTTTAGCGGCTGCAAGCGGCCAGCAAGCAATTTTTGATACAGATCTCTTCAAGCCTTTGTTTGATGTGCTTTATGAATCTTTGGGACGAGGGAATGAACTTCTGACGGGCGAAGAGGTGAAGAAAGTTCGAATAATTGCTGATCACATTAGAGCCAGCGTGTTTATGGTGTCAGACGGTATTGAGCCTTCAAATAAGGATAGAGGATACTTTTTACGTCGCCTTATTCGTCGAACTCTGGTTATGGGAAAGCTTCTAAACTTGCAAGGTCATTGGCTCCAGGCTCTTGTAGGGAAAGTTGTGAGTATATATGCGGAGAGTTATTCAGAATTAGTGGAACGATCACAAAATATATTTGCCGTAATTGAGACGGAGCAGAAAAAGTTTGAATTGACTCTTGAAAAGGGGCTTAAAGAGCTGGCTAAAATAATAAAAAATTCCGAATCCATATTAAAAGACCAAAAAATAACCGGTAAAGAAGCATTCGATGTCTATCAAACTTATGGTATTCCTTGGGAAGTAACAGCTGAGTTAGCAGAGGAAAGCGGTTTTGTTATAGATAAAAAGGAATTTGAAACAGAATTCAAAAAACACCAGGACCTATCCCGTACGGCCAGTGCCGGGCAGTTTAAGGGTGGGCTGGCAAGTCATTCGGATAAGATTGTCAGGCTCCATACCGCTACCCATTTAATGAACGCGGCTTTGCGTAAAGTTATTGGTGAGAATGTCTGGCAGAAGGGGAGTAATATTACAGAAGAACGCACTCGGTTTGATTTTACGCACGATAAAAAAATGACCCCGGAGGAAATTGCAGAAGTTGAAAAATTGGTTAACGGTTGGGTAGAGCGCGATTTGACTATGAAAAAGGAAATTATGTCCTTAGAGGAGGCGCGGAAGTTAGATGCCATTGGCGTTTTTGGTGAGAAATATCCTGACACTGTATCAGTCTATACGGCGTATGATCCTAAAACGGACGAAGTCGTGTCTCGTGAGTTGTGCGGCGGACCGCATGTAGAACATACCGGAATAATAGGTAAATTTAAAATACAAAAAGAAGAAGCCTCAAGTGCGGGTATTAGAAGAATTAAAGCGCAAGTAACTTGATGTCTAGTTCCTCCCCTTTTCAAAGGGGAGGTTAGGAGGGGTTAATGACCCAAATATTTAATACCAAAGCAAAAACTGAGCAAAGAAAGTTTTTGAGGAACCACAGATCACAGCCTGAAATAGTCCTTTGGGATTATTTGCGCAAGAATCAATTACTTGGCTATAAATTTAGAAGGCAGGTTAGTATTGGGAATTATATAGTTGATTTTTATTGTCCTAAACTCAAATTGGTGCTTGAGGCTGATGGAGATTCGCATTTTAGCTCTAAAGCAATTGAGTATGATAATTTAAGAGAAAAATTTTTAAAATCGCTTGGATTAAATTTGGTAAGATTTGGTAATATTGATATTATGAATAACATTGAAGGAGTAATGTTTGAAATCGATAAAACAATCAAAGAACTTACCCCCTCTAACTCCCCCTTAAAAAGGGGGAGAAAAACCCCTGCTTGTAACCTGCTCCCTGAGACAAAAAATTAAAGCTATATGAAACTACAATTCCACAATTGTCCTAAGTGGGAAGAAATGGATCCCCGCAGTTTACCCCAAGAAGTTGGGTTTTTAAACCATGTGCCGGATTTTAAATTAATTGAAGATGTGGCAAAGGGCTACGCCGGGTATAAAAATATTTTAATAATTGGACATGGTGGAAGTGTTACCAGCTTTTACGGGTATTATTCCGCCTTAAATAGCCAGGCCGTAAAGCAGGTATATTTTTTAAGCACTACGGATCCGGATTATATTTACAAGTTAAAATTAAGTTTGCCGGAAAAGGAAACTTTAGTTATTGTAATTTCAAAATCCGGTGAAAATATAACGGTCTTTGAAGCCCTTTCCCAATTTAGCGGGTACAATATTTTGTGCATAACCGGTACCAATAGCAGTTTGCGCGCGTACGTGGAAAAGCTAGGCGGAAAAATTATAAACCATCCGCCAATTGGCGGACGTTTTTCCGGTCTAACGGAGGTGGCTTTATTGCCAGCCATGATAGCCGGTTTGGACGCTGAGGGCATATACGACGGCGCGGCACAATTGTACGCGCAATTTGGAAAGGATAATCCGGCTTGGCACGCGGCAAGCGTATTTTGGCAGCTTGAACAGCAAGGTTACACCGATGTTTTTATGCCTTTTTATTCGCACAGCCTTTTTCCCATGTCCGCGTTAATTGTCCAGCTGTGCCATGAAAGTTTTGGAAAGTCAGGCAGGGGGCAAACCTATTTCGCGCACGAAGGGCCGGAAAGCCAGCATCACACAAATCAGCGTTTTTTTGGCGGCCCAAAAAATATATGCGGCTGCTTTGTAACTACAGACTCATTTGTACATGACACTATGATTACTTACCCGAATCCGGTTCATGAGGTGTGGATTAAGTCCGGCCAGCTAAAAAATATGGACCAGATTCGTTTGGCAGACAGCATGCATTTTGAGGCAGATGGCACTATGGAGGACGCGCGCATTGCCGGTATTCCTTTTGCACATGTAGAAATTAACGGTTTTAATGCCCAAGAGATTGGACCATTTACCGCGTTTTGGCAGCTTTTTGCTGTGTATTCATCCGTTTTAAGAGGTGTGGACCCGTTTAACCAACCCCAGGTGGAAAACAGTAAAATTATATCTTTCGATAAAAGGCTGAAAAGTAAAGGGCTGTTATAGTTCTTGAGAAAAATATATTTCTTGCTAAGCTCTTAAAAAAGGCCTAGAATGTGTGTAGATAACACGCATAAATGAGTATGTCTAGGCTACCAAGTATTTACATAAATTTAGAGGACGATGTCAACCGTATTGTTACCAGGCTTAAGCGTGAAAAGGCTAGCCAGGTGGTTTTGGTTTGCCCAAGAAAGTGCCAGCTATTTTCAGACTCCATAAATTTAAGACTTCTAAAAAAACAGGCTGAACTTTTAAAAAAAGAGGTTTTTATTTTGACCATGGATGAGAAGGGTCAAATGTATGCTAAAGAGGCGGGGTTCGGTTTAAAATATTTGCCCAAAGGCCATGTGTCAGGGGCGTTTTCTGACGTTAAAATTTCAAGGCCCGTAAATTTAACGTCGTCCGGAACTGTAGTTAAGCGAAATTTAAATTCAGCTGTTGTAACTACCAAGCCGGCACTTACGTCGAAAACTGAAAAAAGTATCGCCCGCGCTCCGGTGGTCCAAAAGGAAGAATTTATTGATTGGCCGACAGATCCAGCCACCCGTGCCGTTAGTGGTGGTAAAAATTCTAATCCCGAGCCCATTAAAAAATCAGGTAGGAAGTTAAGCACCGTTCTCACTGCCTTAGTAGCACTGTCGCTAATTTTAGTCTTACTCGCGATGTTTGTTATTTTGCCAAGGGCGGAAGTTGTTGTACACGCGAAAACAGAGGTTATTACCAGGGATTGGCCGGAAATATTGGTATCCAGTCAAATTACTCAGCCGGAAAACGAGACTCGCATGGCATTGCCCGGAACCTTTATAAGTGAAACTTTGGAAATTACTGAGCGTTTTCAAAGCCAAGGGAAGAAGGAGGTTGGAAACAAAGCTTACGGAAAAGTTGTAATATACAATTTTACTCGCGCGCCTTTAAATTTAAAGGCTAACACCACTTCCCTGGCTATTGGGGGAAAAACTTATGTGCTCGCCGAGGATTTAACAGGCATTAAGCCTACGGAGTATAAAAATGAAGCGACAAAAGAAATTGACCCCGAAAGCTTAAGTCCCGCGGTTGAGGTAATAGCCTCGGCTGGTGGGGAAAGTTTTAACGTACCAGCCGGTACCCGAATGGAAATTACCAATCAGGTTTTTGGAAGCAAGCCCCAATTTTTGTATGCTAAAACCGAAAGCGCCATAACGGGCGGCACCTCGCGCTATTTGTCCCTAATTTCAGAACTAGATATAACAAACGCGCAAAATTCCTTAGCGGAGAAATTAGTTAGCCAGTACCGGGAGCAGGCCAAAGCTAAAAATTTAGTCATTTTAGATAAAACTTATATATTGGAACCATTAAGCTTTACAACGGACAAGCCCGCGGGCAGCGAAAGTCCCAGTTTCGAAGCCCATTTAAAGGTGAAATTTACGGCAATGGCGTTTAATGGCGGTCAAATGAAAGAATTAATAAAGGGGCGTATTGAGCGTACTCTTTCAACAAATAAGTTGCTTGATTTTAGCAATGACAATCAAATGTCATTGAAATTAAAGTCTGTGGATTTTTTAAACCAGCAAGCTGTGTTTAGCGCTCATTTTGAAGGTAAAATAATTCATAACGTTGACATTTCAGAAATGAACAGGCAATTAAGAGGCAAATCTAAAACAGATGTGCAGGAAATGCTCGGTTCCAGGCCGGAAATTCAGACAATAGACATTACTCTCACTCCTTCATGGCAGGATAATTTTCCATGGTTTGCCGGCAAAATAGTAATTAAAAAGTTAGAATAACCAAACAAAGCAGGTTTCCGTAAGAAAATATAAAATAGCCTTTTAAATAAGCCAAAATTTATTACGTAAAAAATTTGACAAGTTTTTTATTTGTGTTAAAATATAGCAGTATATTAAGTAACTTCGTTTTATTATATTTTGTCTCACCGCACGCAAGACTTTGGGAAGTCTGGAAAAAATAAAGATAGCATTGAACTTGAGGGCAAAGTCATAGAGAATTTACCCAGTGCTATTTTTCGCGTCCAATTAGATTCCGGACAGCTTGTTTTGGGGTATTTGGCAGGAAAAATGAAAATTAACATGATACGTATTTTGCCGGGTGATAGGGTGTTAATTGAAATGACCCCGTATGATCTAAGCAAAGGTAGAATTACTCGAAGGTTAAGGTAGATAAAAATAGCGCCAGATTTCAATTATTATAAGACGCGGAATACTTTCCGCCAAATTATTTAAACATATGAAAGTTAGATCTTCGGTAAAACCAATGTGTAAAAAATGTAAAGTAGTCAAACGATTTGGCCGAGTTTATATAATTTGTGAAAATCCAAAGCATAAGCAAAGACAGGGCTAGTGTATAAATTATCAAGGTGTAGGCGAAAAATACTTACTTGATAAACTTTCCTTGACTTGATAACTTGATAAACTTTTAACTTAACAGTATGGCTAGAATCGCAGGTGTAAATATCCCCAACGAAAAAAGAATTGAAGCGGCCCTGCCGTATATTTATGGTATTGGCTTGTCCTTGGCAAAAAAAATTCTTAAAGAGATAAGCATAAACGCGGATAAGCGAACCAAAGACTTAAGCGAAGAAGAATTGAATAGAATTCGTGAATATATAGAAAAGAATTTTAAGGTAGAAGGCGAACTGCGCCAGCAAATCCTGCTCAACATTAAGCAGCTAAAAGAAATGGGTGCTTATAGAGGGATTCGCCATATTCGGGGTTTGCCGGTACGGGGACAGCGCACTAAAACCAATTCCCGGACGCGCAGAGGGAATGTAAGAAAAACGGCTGGCAGTGGACGTAAGACATCCGCGGAAAAAACCTAGACACAGCTTACCAATCAGCAATTAATTTGCGGATAAAATATGGAAGAAACAACTACAACTCAAATCTTAACAGCGGCAGTAACAGAAGAAGCTCCCAAGACGGAAGCTTCTGTTGAAGTTGCCACTAAAATCAAGTCAAAGAAAAAGAAGTCTAAAGCTAAAATTACAAAAGGCAAAATTTTTATTAATTCCACATACAACAACACCATAGTTTCGGTAACCGACCTTACGGGTAATGTTATTTTATGGAGTTCCGCGGGTAAAATTGGGTTTAAAGGCTCTAAGAAATCTACTCCCTACGCGGGGCAAAAAACCATGGAAGATACTCTCGCGCGCCTAAAGGAGAGAGGTTTGACCGAAGTTGATGTTTTTATTAAGGGCATTGGCAGCGGACGAGAGTCCGCGGTAAGGGCTCTGCAGGGAAGTGGTTTAAACGTTATTTCCATTAAAGACCAAACACCCATTCCACATGGCGGTATACGCCCCAAAAAACCCAGACGCGTATAGTTTTATTCGCGACGTAGGCGAGTCTATCCCGCCATGGCGGGATAAGCGAGCCGAGGAGCTAATACAGGTTTCAATACCCCGCGGCTTGCGGAGGGAAAACTTTATTTTTACTAGATGAGAATTATTATTAGTTAATCTATGAGATACACTGGCCCTAAATCGAAAAAAGCCCGCCGGCTAGGCATGGCATTTACCACTAAAGATGCCAAAGTCCTTCAAAAACGCAGTTACGCTCCCGGTCAGCACGGGCAAAGCAGGGTAAGGCTTTCGGAATACGGCATACAGCTAAGAGAAAAGCAAAAAGCGAAAATTAATTATGGCGTACAAGAACGCCAGTTTGCCAATTATTTTGAGCGCGCTTTAAAACAAGTTGGGGTTACCGGTGAAAACTTGCTTCGTTTGTTAGAGTTGAGGCTCGACAATATAGTTTTCAGGCTCGGTTTTGCCGAAACGCGCGCGCAGTCCAGACAGTTGGTGAGTCACGGATTTTTTGAAGTAAATGGCAAAAAAGTAGACATACCTTCGTACACGGTTAAAGTTGGCGACACAGTAACTGTTAGACCGTTAAAGCAAAAAAGCGCTTATATGGAGAAAATTAAGGAAAAACTTAAAAGTTTTAAAACTCAGGAGTGGGTAGAGCTGGATGCCCAAAAATTATCCGGCAAGGTATTGACTCAGCCAACGCCAGATATGATAGGCAATATTATAAATACTCAGCTAATAGTTGAGCATTATAGCAGAACATAATTTACAACTAACTAATACTTATAACTGATGACGATTTCGAGGGTAAGTTATCGGTTATGACTTATCCGTTATAAGTTTTGGAGAATCTATGGAAGCAATTCCACTTCCCAATCGCGCCAAGTCGGAAGACCTGGGCAACAATAAATACAGCATAAGCCTGGAACCTTTATACCCGGGATACGGTGTTACTATTGGCAACGCGCTGCGCCGCGTTCTTTTGTCGTCGCTCCCCGGAGCCGCGGTAACTTCGGTAAAAATAAAATTTGTTGACCATGAGTTTTCAACCATTCCTCATGTTAAGGAAGACGTCATACAAATAATATTAAATTTAAAACAACTGCGAGTAAAAAGCCATTCGGCCGAGCCGGTAAAGGTTCAGTTAAAGGTTAAGGGTGAAAAAGTGGTGACCGCGGCGGATATTAAAGAGACTGACCAGGTTGAAATAATAAATAAAGACCTCCACATTGGCACGCTAGACGGAAAAAATGCTGAACTGGATATGGAATTTGTTATTGAGCAAGGACGGGGTTATCAGCCTGTGGAAGCCCGCGAAAGCCACAAGCCGGAAATAGGCATGATTGCCATAGACGCTATTTTTACACCCATTAAATCTGTACATTTCGACGTGACGAACGTGCGTGTAGGTCAATTGACCAATTTTGACAAACTTACTTTAGTTATGGAAACCGATGGCAGTATGACAGGGGAAGAGGCTATTACAATCGCTTCCCATATTTTGGTGGATCATTTTAGCATGATGTTTTTGGAATCATCTCCGGCAATTTCTTTACCGGAAGAGGTTGTTGCCCCCGAGGCCGAGCCTTTAGTGGAAAGTTCCGGTGAAAATGAAATTGAATCATCGGCCTTGTCTACACGGGCAAAAAACGCTCTGTCTAAAAATGGTATTTCAACCTTCGCGCAATTGAACGCGCTTTCAGGTGAAGATATTTCCAATCTTTCCGGTTTGGGCGACAAGACGATTAACGAAATTATAGAGTTTATTGGCAGAAAATAATCAGATGCAGCTTTTCGCACCCACATTATTGTGGATTCCGCGTTAGGTTCCGCGTCATTCAGCGATTTTATATGAGACACGCAAAGAAGAAAAAACTTGGAAAAGGGACTGACCATAGAAGGAAGCTACTTCGGACTTTGGCTTCGTCCGCTATTTTATATGAGCGTATTGAAACCAGCTTTGCCAATGGCCGAGCAGCTCGAAGCTATGTTGAGCGTGCCATTACAACTGCCAAAGACAGTACTTTGCACGCCAGACGCCAGCTTTTGGCAAAATTGACGCCAATGGCCGCGAAGAAGGCCATGGAAGTGCTGGGCCCTAAGTATAAGGAACGCAAAGGCGGATATACCCGGCTTATTAAATTAAACGATCCTACAGCCGGTAAGTCGAAAGTAATACTTGAATTAGTAGATTAAAATGGGAAGCATGGAGAATTAAATAAAATGATGCAGGCTTCCGCGTTATTCAGCGTAAAGTTCCGTGTCATTCAGTGATTATTTATGAAGACTCAAAAAATTACATTACCGAAAGTTTCAGAGATTAGCCGCCAGTGGATTCAGGTGGATGCTTCCAAGCAGACCATGGGGCGTGTTGCCAGTCAAATAGCAAATTATTTGCGAGGCAAACACAAGCGCAATTTTACCCCTCACATGGATATGGGCGACTTTGTAGTGGCCGTAAACGCGGATAAGCTTAAGTTTACCGGGCGGAAGCTTGACCAGAAAACTTACTACAGACACTCCGGATACTTGGGCGGTTTAAAGTCATCCAAGTTAAAGGTGGAAATGCAGAAGCATCCGGATCAGGTTTTAAAACGGGCGGTAATGAGCATGATAGATGAATTGAAATTCCGCAAGAAAATAATGTCACGTTTGAAAACTGTAAATGGTACAGAACATAATTATAAAATAGATAAGAATATCTAAATCCCGCGGAATTATCCGGAACTTAACTGCATTACGCAGAAACGTGCTATCCGTGATATCCGCGCATCTGCGAATATACTATGCCAACTAAAACTACTACAACCAAGACCGCGGCAGAGAAGCCGGTCAAAAAGCCCAGAGCTCCGCGCGTAAAGAAAGAAACCGCGGAAAAGCCCGCTCATAAAGCGGTTCATGTTAAAGCTGTCGAAGATGTTCCCAAAGTCGCGGAAGTGTCCGTACCAGCAGGCAGGTACGTATTTGCCACCGGACGCAGAAAAACTTCCGTGGCTAATGTCCGCTTGTTTTCCGGCAAAGGGGATATTGTAATAAACAAAAAGCCTTTTAAGAACTATTTTTATTTTAATTTTGACCAGGACAAAGCTTTAAAGCCTTTTGATGTTACCGGACTTGGTGGGGACTTTTATTTTGTTGCCCATGTAAACGGCGGCGGAATTCATTCCCAGGCAGAGGCTGTCCGCCACGGTTTGGCCACAGCCCTTTCCAAGTTAAACGATGATGTTAGAAAAATTTTGAAGAAAAATGGATTTTTGACACGCGATGACAGGCGTAAAGAAAGAAAGAAGCCAGGCCTTAAGCGCGCCCGCCGCTCTCCTCAGTGGGCCAAACGTTAACTTGGACCATCCTGAGCTTATCGAATGGATTGGCTAAACGCTAGTATCCACAGAAGCACAGATAGGGAACAGATTGCACAGATTAAAACCACCCAGAAATGGGTGGTTTTTTTTGACTATTGACAAAATAGCTAAAAAGTAGCATAATTGTAGGTAAAATTTGGTTTGCGCTAAGTGGTGATTTTTTGTCACTATTTAGGACGAACCAATGTCCACATGGGTTAACGATTGGCCCCAAAATCACAGTCGTTTCTGTCCTCGCAGGAGGAAAAGAATATAGGGGAGGAAAAAGTGATCCACCTTATTTGTACTACGATCCCGCTTCAGGAAATTCCTGAGCGAGACCGTGACCGTCTCCTAAGTGCTGTTATTAACTGGGGAGACAACCATAGTTTCTCGGAGAACGACCCCAAGCCCAACTTTATGATATGCAGGGTTGGAAAAGGCAAGGAGGAGAGGTTGGAGTGGCGCCGGATTTATTCCGACGTGCTCCATATACCGAGCATTGAACAGGATTGCTCACTCTCCACTTATGGAAGCACGACCCGGTGGTCGTGGTATGTGGAATCGGTTGCAGTCGCGACCAACGTGCAGTTCCGCAAGCACGGCGTCCATCGTTTTTCCGCCATCAACGACAAGACTCGATCTTCAATCGGTGAGTGTCGTGACAGCGATGGCCTCAACCGTTTGCAGATCAACCTCGGCCGGAAGACCGATCTAGGTCACTATTTCTTCACACAGGACCTCAAGTGGTTGCAGGGCGAGACCTTGTTCTTCTTGGAGATTGCTGCGATCTATCATCTGGCCGAGCAGGCTTTAAGGAAGGGTCGTGGGCAATTGGGAAACCCGTGCATTGTAGCGATGTGCAAAAAGTTAGACCGAATTCAGCGCATTTGCACGCTCGAAGAATACAACCGAAGGCACGAACCCGATTCTGACGCAGAAATCGATGAAGGTTAGTAAGAGGATCTGTACAAGCAACGGATCCACTTGGCTGTGCGAAGGCCACGATTATACATTCGTTTCATACCGGCAGATGTTCGCACCATCTGCCAATTCCTTCTAAGTTCATAAATTATTTTGTGAATTTGGAAGGGAAGAAGTTTTTAAAATCTTAGTAGGAGGAATTTTAGTTAGTATGTTTACAACGACTTACAGGGTCGAGCAGATCCGCAGGCAAGCCGGAGTCGTCCGGTTTGATGTTTGCCTTGTTCCTGATGACAAAGGCTTCCAACACTACAAGTTATGTGCCGAACAAAGGCGGCACTATAGCGTAAAGTTCGTCAAAGGTAAAGGTCACCCTATTCCGTCGACGTACACGGTATGTGACCATTCCTGCGACAGCGGAAAGTTAGTGGAAAATGCACCGCCCGAACTTCTATTGGCTGTCGGGATTTACAAACGTGTCCCAAAAGACCAGGTCCTGGTGGTTCAAGAGGAGCGTTACCACATTGAGTCGCATAAGGAATATGCGGCCGGCAGCATTGTCGGGCCAGAAATGGTTTCATCCGGCAAGTTTCTCAAAAACGGTGAGTCCATGCTAGCAATCCGCACCCTGAATCACACTGAGCGTATTGACCTAACACCTCGGACAGTGAACGGCGGAAATTGGCGACGGGTTCGTGAACAGGAAAGGGTTATTACCCAGATTGTCGACAAGATTACAAATATTGATGGTAAGGCGGTAGTAACTAACAACGAAGCCGAACTAAGGGCCCAGCGGGACCGACTTGACCAAGAATTTCAAGCCGGAATAAAGATGGCTGAGGGCGAACGCGAAAACCGCCGCAGGGACTACGCCAGGGAAGTCGGAAAGTTTCTACGCGTCGAATGCGGTTTCACCTTCGAGCAGGTGGGCAGGTTGTTTGAAGTCGCCGGTCCGGGTCAGTGCCTCGATGCTGTGGAACGGGCACGCCAAGAAATGGCGGACCTGGAAAAACCTCGTGTCCTGGAAAACGAATTTGATTTTGATGATTACGACGTCCGCATGGATCTGGGCATAATGGCTTACGCCTACCGGTCGTTGTTAGAACACAAAGACTGGCGGCGCATCCAGGCCGGTGCAGATTACATCGTTAGTATCGGCGGGGTTCCGGCCGATAAGAAAAAGAAGTAGTAGCGGCAATCCGGCGGAGCGTTTGCAAGATGCTTTGCCACCCCTCCAAGATCACAAATTATTTTGTGAATTTTGGAGGGTTTTTATTTT
>CAZPRQ010000001.1:0-11267 GCA_964589415.1 uncultured Candidatus Saccharibacteria bacterium | reverse complement strand
TCCTTCTTGAGTGATTTCCACAGCGATATAATTGCCCCAAATATGACGGCAGTGCCCATGGCCGCTTTGGCTGGGCTAATACCCATCTCGCAGAGCAGGGCGTAAATCATAAAGGCAATTGTTATTGCCATTCTAATAATTCCTCCTTGAGTGAATTGCTATGCTTTGTGGTGCTTGTTCCATTGCTCCCGCAGTTCCCAGGCCATAAACCAACCCTCCTCGAATTCTTCCGGCGTGGTTTTGGGTACAATGGTGGCGTGTACTATTATTTTGTGAAAAATGGTATATGCCTTTGCTTCGCGGAAAATGAACAGAGTGCCGTCCGAGGCAATTGTCCACGCTGGATTCATTGACTTTTCCGTATTGAGCCAGCAGCGCAGCGGTAGTCCTCCGGTACTTAATTCCGTTGGCTTATAGTTTCTTATGGATTCCTCAAGCTTTCCATTTGGGATAATCTGCCAGTCGAGCTGGCCCGGGAAATCTCCCGTATAGAAATTTCTAAGCCCGATGGAATGAAAGAATTCTTCCAGTGGGACTGTTCTTTCAAGCATATTCAAACCTCCTTCTAATATCATAATATTCTATTCCCAGCGGGTGTACTTGTCAACGCTTTATACATCTTTCTCCCAATAGTTGGCATAAACGGCCTTATTTGTGGTATAATCTAGTAAAGATTTTAATTACTTCTTGCGCCAGAAATGCAAAAGATACCAAAGGTACTAATTGTTGAAGACGAAAAACCCATGGCCCATGCTTTGGAGCTTAAGCTTACGAAGGCGGGATTTGAGCCAACCATAGCGGAAAACGGACAAATTGCTTTGGATTTGCTCCAATCCGGGCATTATGACTTGCTGCTTTTGGATATTATTATGCCGATAATGAATGGGTTCTCCGTATTGGAGTATTTAAAAAAAGAAAGTAAAATAAAAATGCCTATTATTATGACCACCAACCTCGGCCAGGATGAAGACTGTAAAAAGGCCTTGGAGCTTGGGGCGACGGACTATATAGTAAAATCAAATACCCCAATTGCTCAAATTGTAGATAGAATAAAAGAGATTTTAGGAAAAAATAATTCTGGAAAGAAAAAATCATAACGAGTAGCTCTTGTAGCCCAGGAACAATCTTGAGCTTTTATTTTTATGGAATTGGCAAACTATGTAAATGACTATAAAAGAACTCCCGGTTTTCGTTGTAAAAAATGCGGAAAGCTTTTAACTGAAGGCAGTGAGCATAAAATTGATATTAGATGCGGGCGATGCGGGACATTGAATAGGATTTTGGAAAAAATGAAGGAGCAGGTTATAATAACTGATAAGCAGGGAATAATCTTGTACGTTAACCAGGAAGTGGAGCATATTACGGGGTATGCAATAACTGAAGTCTTAGGCAAGAAGCCTTCTTTGTGGGGCGGCCAAATGCCGAAAGAATTTTATGCGGAAATGTGGGCAAAATTAATACAAAAAAAAGAGGGTGTAATGACCCGAGTCACCAACAAGAAAAAAACAGGCGAGTTGTATAATGCCATGCTGAGGATTTCGCCGGTTTTGGACACACAAGGCGATATTAGGTTCTTGGTGGGAATTGAATCGGTCGTCGCGCCGGAAGATAAAAAATAATATAACAGTTTAATATCTTTGTAGCTCCAGTAGCTCACCCGTAGGCAAGGTGGGCTTTATTTTTAAACAAAAAATATGGACGAAACAAAAATAAAAGAGTTGCTGCTTTCGGAAGATTATATTTCCGAGGCAGATTTAAAAACAGCGGAACAATATTCAAAAAGGCACAAGTCTACTGTGCTGGAAAGTTTGTTGGCGCTTAGGGTGATTACCAAAGAGCTTTTGCATCAGGCAATTGCCGAATCCTTAAACTTGCCGTTTTGGGATTTGGCGGCAAACTCGCCAAGTAAGGAGAGTGTTTTGTTAATACCGAAAGCTTTGGCGGAAAAAGAACGTATTATTTTTTGCAAGCAAACGCCAAAGGCCGTAACCCTCGCATGCGCCGGCTTGGTTTCCAAAGAGATAGTGTCAGAATTGAAGAAGATTTTTCCGGGCAAAACCGTTAATTTCGTTTATGCTGACCCGGATGCCATTGACTCGTTGATTAAAACGCAATACAGACAGGCTTTAGAAACCCGGTTCGGGGAAATTATTAAAGCCGGCGGCAAGATTGCCCCGGAAATTATTGACCAAATTTTAGACGATGCCCTAAGCTTGAGGGCTTCGGACATCCACTGCGAACCGCAAGGCGCGGATGTTCTTATTCGTTTTAGGGTAGACGGCGTGCTGCACGAGGCAGGCAGAGTACCGAAAGCATATTACGAAAATATAGTTAACCGAATTAAAGTCCAGGCAAAATTGAGAATAGACGAACATTTGGGCAGCCAGGACGGTGCCATTCATTTCAGCGGCAAAGAGCATCAGGCCGATTTGCGCGTTAGCATCGTCCCCACTCTGGACGGGGAGAAAGTGGTTATTCGGGTTTTGGCGGAATATATCCGCGATTTTACTTTGGCGGACATAGGCCTCTCGCCAAAGGATCAGCAATATCTTATAGATACAGCCCATAAGCCTTTTGGGATGATTCTGGTTACCGGACCCACCGGGAGCGGTAAAACCACTTCTCTTTATTCCTTGGTTAAATTATTGAACGATACCCAAACAAACATTACCACCATAGAAGACCCGGTGGAATACAAAATTGCCGGAGTAAACCAAATCCAGGTAAATGCGCAGAGTAATTTAACTTTTGCCAAAGGTCTTAGGGCCATTGCGAGGCAAGACCCGAATATTATTTTAGTCGGTGAAATCCGCGATTTAGAGACCGCGGATATTGCCGTGAATGCCGCCTTGACCGGGCATTTGATGCTTTCCACTTTCCACGCCAATGACTCCGCGGCTGTTATCCCCAGGCTTTTGAATATGGGAATCGAGCCTTTTTTATTGTCATCAACCTTGGAATTAATTGTCGCTCAGCGCCTGGTGAGGAAAATTTGCGAAAGCTGCCGGGTGACAGCTAAGGCCAATTTGAATCAAATAAAAAAATTGTCCCCCGGGGCGGAAAAATATTTTCCGGAAAAAGATTTAACTTTATTTGCCGGCAAAGGCTGTAATAATTGCTCCAATACCGGATACAAGGGTCGTGTGGGATTGTTTGAATTTTTAAAAGTCAGTCCGGAAATGGCAGACCTGATTTTATCCAATCCTTCCAGCAAACAAATTTGGCAGCTGGCCAAGAGCCAGGGCTGCCGCAGTCTGTTTGAAGATGGGGTGGAAAAAGTTAAATCCGGCCTTACAACCTTAGACGAACTGTTTAGGGTCGTTAAGCCCAAAGAATTATAAAATATGCCCCAAGTCAGAATTCGCAAACGAGAAATAGACGAAGAGTATGAAGGCCGGCCGCCTTTTGCCTTTCATTCGGGTTGGCCGTATTTTACCATAGGTTTTGGCGATGAGATAGATTATTTTGTTGAGAATCTAAGCATTATGATAGCTGCTGGAATGGGCGTGACATCGGCTTTGGCGGGTATTAAGGCCGGGACAAAAAACCGGCAGTTGAAAAAAAACATTGAAGTCATAGAGCAAATGGTCGCCGACGGATACCCGTTATGGAAGGCTTTTGAGAGCATAAAATTTTTACCGCCTAGAATAATCGCCCTGGTTAAGACCGGGGAAGAGTCCGGCCGCCTGCCGGAGCATTTAAATTTGGTTACCATTCAGCAGCACAAAGAACGGATATTCGTTTCCCGCATCCGTTCCGCGCTGCTTTATCCCGGCATTGTGTTGTGTTTGGCTTTTTTGGTCGCTGTCGGCAGCGCTTGGATAACCCTGCCGCGACTGGTTTCCGTGTTCAATGAAATCCACGGGACATTGCCGGCAACTACTCGGTTGATAATTTGGCTGGGAAATTTTTTGGCCCGCTACGGAAGTTTTGCTGTGCCTTTGAGCTTGCTGGGCATTGGCATTTTAATATATTTGATTTTCTTTTTTAAAAAAACCAAAATTGCCGGAGAATATATAATTTTATTTTTACCCGGAGTAAATAAGCTTATCCAGGGTGTGGAATTGGCCCGTTTTGGCTATATTTTCGGGGCGCTGCTCAGCGCCGGCATCCACATTGAAGAAGCTATGGATTCGGTCCGCGAAGGGACCAGCTTTTTAACATATAGGAAGTTTTATATTTATATGCAAGCCGGCATAAGCCAAGGCAATTCTTTCACCGCGATTTTTGCCGGACATAGTCACTCCGACCGCTATATTCCGGCTCCTATGCAAAAACTTATAATCGCTGCCGAACAAAGCGGTAAATTGCCGGAAACACTAATGAAGATTGGGCAAATTTTTGAAGAAAAGACCGAGACCATGAGCCAGGATCTGTCCACAATTTTAGAACCTGTTGTCTTAATAATAGTTGGAATTATTGTTGGGTTCATTGTTCTTGGCTTAATCAGTCCGATTTATGGATTATCAAACCAACTCTAAATTAAAGGGTTTCAGTTTGCTGGAAGTGATTGTTGTGGCCGCGCTTTTGGCGGTTTTTGCCGGGGCAATCGGCCCTGTATACCGCGTAATCCAGACTAAAAATAATTTGGATATCGCCGCGGCGGGAAGTGTTTCGGCTTTAAGGCGCGCGCAAGCCGCCGCGCAGTCCGGTAATGCCGACTCTGATTGGGGAGTTAAGCTTACCGCTACAAGCACGATAGTTTTTGCCGGCAGTAGTTTTTCTTCCAGGCAAAGTATGTACGATGAAAAATTAAATTTTCCGGGCGGCATTCTTATCTCCGGAAATTCCGAAATCGTTTTTAGTAAATTTAGCGGAACCCCGCAAATTACGGGTACTACAACCTTAACCAGCCCTTTTGGTAGTAAAGATATTATTTTAAATGGCGCAGGCACAATCAATTATTAATCCGCAAGACGGTTTTTCCGTGGCCGAGGTGCTCATTGCCGCGGCTGTGTTAACGGTGTTTGTCGCGTCTATAGCCTCCGCTTTGGTAAGCTTGGGTAGAAATACCGGCGCCTCAGCGCATAAACAACAGGCGGTTTTTTTGGCCGAAGAGGCAATCGAAGCTTCGCGCAACATAAGGGACGCGGCATTTTCTAATTTGGCGGACGGCACATATGGCTTTTCTACAACTACGAACCAGTGGAATTTTTCCGGCAGTTCGGATACCAACGGCATTTTCAGCAGGCAGACCGTAGTTTCCACCATCAACAGCAACCAAAAACAAATTACCGCCACTGTATCCTGGACAGACAACGGCGCATTAAGCCGGAGCGTTTCCGTGAGCGCGTATTTAACCAACTGGCAAGCGCCCCTGGGAAGCGATTGGGCCAGCTGCGCTGAAGCGGCCGGCTTGGATATTTCCGGCAGCCAGGACGGTTATAAAATCCAGACGCAAGGGAATTACGCGTATCTTGTAAGGAACGGGGGCAGTCCGAATTTCGGGGTGGTTGATGTTTCAAATCCTTCAAGTCCCGGTTTGGTTGGCAGTCTGGATTTGTCCGGTACGCCAACCAATATTGCCGTTTCCGGGGACTACGCTTACGTTTCTTCAACTGATAACGGATCGGAAATGCAGGTTATTGATATCTCCAATCCTTCATTGCCGGCTTTGGTTGGGGATTATGACGCGCCGGGTAATGCCAATGGGCAAGGTATTTTTGTTAGCGGTTCTACAGGTTATCTCGTCCGTGCCAGCAGCGCCAACCATGAATTTTTTGTCGTGAATGTCGCTGTCCCGTCCGCTCCGGTTCTGGTCGGCTCTATGGACTTAGGCGCGGACGGTAATGAAGTTTATGTTTCCGCAAATTATTCCTATATTGCCTCTGCCAGCAATACCCAGGAATTGCAGGTGGTTAACATAAGCGCGCCTGCCGCACCCAGCCTCGCGGGTTCCCTTAACCTTTCCGGCAACGAGAATGCTTTGTCCATAGCCGGATTTGGCTCAACGGTTGTATTGGGCAGGTCTGACAACCTTTTTTACGTTATTGATGCAAGCTTGCCCGCAGCGCCGGCCACGCTTGGGTCATTTGACACGGGTGGAAATGTCAATGACATTTCTTTGGGTAACAGCAATAATTACGCTTTTATTGGCGGCAATGATCAAGCCGCGGAGTTTCAAATTATTGATATTTCAAATCCGGCCAGTCCGAGCCTGGTTTGCTCGACTGATTTGTCCGGCCAGGTCGACCTCAACGGAGTTGCCTACTCGGCAGGGTTAAACCGCGTCTTTGGGGCCGGATCTTCAAACACCCAAGAATTTATTACTATTTCTCCCGAGTAAATATGGAACGAAATAAATTGCAATTTAGCCAAGGCTTTACGCTCATTGAGATGCTGGTTTATACGGCCATATTTGCCGTAATGGTTTCGGCTTTGGCGGCATTTATGGCCACCTTGTCGCAGAGCCGCCTTCGCAGCCAGGCAGCAATGGAGGTAAACGAGCAGGGCGCGGAGGTTTTGAGGGTCATTACACAAAATTTGCGGAATGCAACCGCCATTAATTCACCAATCGTAGGCGCCGCGGCAAGTAGCATCTCCATAAACACCTTAACGGCCAGCACCACCCCGACCACTTTTGCATTATCAAACGGCGTTATTTATATGACTCAAGGCGTTAACCCGGCCTTGGCTCTGACAAACAACCGAGTTTCCGCGTCCAATTTGTCTTTTGTCAATTTATCGCGCGCCTCCACCGCGGGCGCGGCTAAAGTAAGCTTCAGTTTAACCGCGGTTTCTTCTTCCACTCAAGCGCAATATAATTATTCCGGCAACTTTTATGGCAGCGGTACATTACGCTAAAAAAAATAGTAATATGGGGTTTGTCACTTTGTACAGTGTGATTATTTTAGGCTCTGTCGGCCTCGCGCTAGTGGCGGCATTAGCTATGAGCGGTATTTGGGCCATTCGTACGAGCGGGAATGACAGGGATTCCGCCCAGGCTCGCAAAGCCGCCGACAGCTGCGTTGAGCTGGCTTTGCAAACCATTTGGGATAATAACAGTTTTTCAGGAAATGGGAGTTCTACTTTGGGCGGCAGTATTTGCACTTTTTCGGTTACGAATACGGGAGGTGATAGTCGAATAATTAACGCCACCGGCACGGTAGGCAGCCTGCTTAGAAAGATATTTGTTTCCGTAGACGCGCTATCTCCGGCCATAAATGTGTCGGATTGGCAGGAAGTTCCTTAATTTAGTAAAATAATTTTATGCCGAAAGAAAAAACTTTCAAAATTCAAACTGAGCTTGATCAGTTGATGCAAGCGCCAGTGCAAATAAACAGCGAGCCCAGATTCAAGGTTCAGGTGAAAAAAAATGTTTTTCCAGATAACTTTACCTTGGTTTTGAGTCTGGAAATGCCGAAGGGATTTAAATTCAAATCCGGTCAGTACGTTTGGTTGGTGCTCCCGCAACGTTCCAAGAGTAATGGATTGGTTGACCGTCGGGCTTATTCTATTTCGTCTTCCCCGGAGTCGGAAAATTTAGAATTTATTATCCGCTTAACCGAGAGTGATTATATAAAGGCCATAAGCAGGCTTAAAAAGGGGGAGGATGTGGAAATTATTGGCCCTATGGGCGCCAGCTTTATACCTCCTAAGGAGGGGGCTATTATGATTTCTGGCGGAGTTGGCGTTGCTCCATTTTTGAGTGTATTTAGGGAAAAGCCGGGAGGTCAAAATGAGCTTTACGCTTTTGAAGCTGAAGGCCGACCGCTTTATTGCAAAAAAGAACTTATAAAATTACAGAAAAAACCCGGATATTTGGTCTATATTAAACAGAACGCGCCGGATGCAGTGCAGCTAAAAAATCTTTCAAAAAATTTTGACAGCCGTCCGATATTTATTTCCGGTCCGGAAGTTTTTGTAACCGCCGTTGCGCAAATATTAAATCAGTTGGGGGTAGATCCGAAACGATTTTGCTTTGAAGCCTTTTATCCCAAGTATCAACCGGGTGAAGAAATATTGGAAGTTTTTGAACATATTGACGACAGCGGCAAGGTGTTTATGGATTCATTAGCTACTGTTATATATCAAAAGGAAGAAAAATCTCAGGAAAAAATCCAAAAAGACCAAATTGTTCATAGGATATTCACCCCGATATTTTTAGGAGTAATTATTTTTTTTAGTTTTATTTTGGGACTTCAATATTTCAGGGAAACACACGGCTTTCCCTGGTTTCCCTTTGTCTGTGTAGCTTGTTTTGGTTTAATAGGCATAATTTATCGTAAAATTTTATATCAGGATCGTGTCGGAAAAATCATTACCATTGTTTGTTTTGTCTTTTTGATTGGCTCCAGATTAATGCCCGTCATAGATAATTTAATGGAGCCGTGGCTGATAATTTTCCCTTTGGTGGCCGGAAAATTTTTAAAACCCAAAAATGCCCTTTGGTATAGCGGAGCATTTATTATTGTTTTTATATTGGTGACATTTTTAGGAGCCAAAAATTTACTATATTTTCAAGCTTTTGACCAGTCTGTTTTACAATATGTTTTTGCAATCAGTTTTATAGCAATAATCACCCAAGTTTTTTCCAGGAGGGAAGAATTGTATGATCAGGTATTGCGCACTCAAATTATTAGCAGAAATCAAATGTTGGCAAATGTTAAACAATTTTTAAAACTTAGTGAAATGTTTGTTCAAATTTCTCAGCAGACAAGTAACCACGTCGTATTGACCGATCATAACGGCCGCATACTTTATGCCAATAAGGCTGCTGAATTGCTGACCGGTTATAGTTTTAAGGAGATGCGCTGGCAGACGCCGCGGTTATGGGGCGGGCTTATGGCCAAGGAATATTATCAAGCTTTGTGGGAACGTAAGTCGCGCGGTGAAATAGTTACCCATGAATTAGTTAACCGCAGGCGTAACGGGAGTTTGTATACGGCACTTGGCCGCGTAACCCCGATTGTGAAAGAAGGGCGGGTGGTGGCTTATGTGGCAACCGAGGAGGATATCAGCCGCCTTAAAGAAATTGATAAAGCCAAAACAGAATTCGTCTCTCTCGCTTCTCATCAATTGCGAACACCGCTTTCGGCAATAAACTGGTACGCGGAAATGCTGCTTGCCGGAGATGCCGGCAAGCTTAACGACGAGCAAAAAAAATACTTGAAGGAAGTATACGCCGGAAATCAAAGAATGGTGGACTTGGTCAACGCCCTTTTAAATGTTTCCCGGCTTGACTTGGGGACATTTATGATTGAGCCGGAGGCGGTAAGCGTGGCGGAAATAGCCGAAAGCGTATTAAAGGAGCTTGGGCCTTTAATAAGCCAAAAAAATATTACGGTTACAAAGGAGTTTGAACCGAATCTCCCGTCTTTTTTGGCAGATGCAAAACTTTTGCGCATGGTTATTCAGAATTTGCTTTCGAATGCGGTAAAATATTCGTCAGATAAAGGTTCGGTTGCGACAGAAGTTAGGGTCGTAAAGAAAAACGGAATATTTGGAAATAAAAAAGTTGGGGTGGACAGTTTGGGCATTTCCGTCCGCGATAAGGGTATGGGCGTGCCGCTCCGGCAACAGGATAAAATTTTCTCCAAGCTTTTCCGCGCTGACAATGCCATGGAAACCGAAACCGAAGGCACGGGCCTCGGCCTATATATTGTTAAATCCATTATTGACCAGTCGGGCGGAGAAATTTGGTTTGTATCCAAGCAGGACGAAGGTACGGAATTTTACGTGGTCTTCCCTTTGTCGGGAATGAAGGGCAAGGAGGGTTCTAAAAAATTAGATTAATAGTTTATCATTAAAAAATTATTTATGGCTAATCAAGACAAAGTTATTTTGGTTTTAGAAGACGAAAGGCCCTTGCTCGAGGCTATTAGATTAAAGCTGGAAAAAAACAGCTTTGAAGTGGTTACGGCAAGGACTGTGGAGCAGGCCAAGCACTATGTGGAAGATTTAACAAGAGTGGACGCGATTTGGCTGGATCATTATTTAATAGGAAAAGAAGACGGTTTGGATTTTGTGGCCTGGTGCAAAGAGGAAGACAATAATAAGTGCAAGGAGATTCCCATATTCGTGGTTTCCAATACGGCCAGCGCGGATAAAGTTTCAACCTATTTGCGCTTCGGAGCTAAAGAGTATTTTGTAAAATCCAACCACCGGCTGGATGAAATAGTCCAGGCGATAGCTGAATATTTAAACGGAGGCAAAAATAATTAAATAATAAATATGGAAAACAAAAAAACAATTTTGGTTGCCGAAGACGACAACCTGATTATGGGCGCCGTGAGCGAAAAGCTGCTTCACGAAAAATTTGAAGTTCTTAAAGCCAGAAACGGCGAAGAAGCTCTTTCACTGGCTTTAAACATTCATCCTGATTTAATTTTGCTGGATGTTATGATGCCAAAAATGGACGGGCTTGCCGTTTTAAAAAATTTGCGTTCCGACCCATGGGGAAAAGCTGTCCATATAATTATGTTTTCAAATGTAAGTGAAAAGGAAAAAATTGCCGAAGCCATGGCTGGGCAGGCTTTTGATTATTTCGTAAAGTCCGATACTAAAATAGAGGACATTATTTTAAAAATCAAGGAAAAATTAAATTGACCATGTTTATTTTTTTTGCCGGGGACAGGTCTAATCGCTGAATTATTAGGATGGTCAACTGTCTCGGCTCCCTAGTTTTATCGCCAAAATGTATCTAGTGAGGTGACTGCTCATAAGTAATTACTTGTTACTTTTTTAATAAAATATCGTATACTATAATAGGAAATAATTAAAAAAGCAAAATATGAATAATATGCCAAAATGGGTAATTACCGGCCTAGGGGGCCTGCTAATTGCCCTAGTTGCCCTTTTAATTGTGGATAAGGGCAGCCAGTTGAACGATAAATTTCAAGACAAAAATCCCACAAATACCATTGGTGTAACGGCCGAGGGTAAGGTAAAAGCCGTGCCGGATTTGGCCACCGTAAATTTAGGGGTAATAACTCAAGGCACGAGTCCCGCGGTGGTTACCGAGGAAAACAGCAAGAAAGTAAATAAAATTGTGGACTACGTTAAACAGCAGGGTATTTCCAAAGACGACATTTCCACTTCGCAATTCAACATTTATCCGCAGTACAACTACAACAGCGGAAAAAATGAAATTGTGGGTTATGAACTGCGACAGACCGTAAGCATAACCGTTAAGGGTGTAGACAAAAGCACGGAAACTTTAAATAAAATTTTACAAGGTGCAGTTAGTCAGGGTGCAAATGAAATAAACGGGGTGGCTTTAAGCTTTGACGATCCGGATAATTTGCGGCAGCAGGCGCGCGAAGAAG